>CAYXJH010000059.1:0-13401 GCA_964465415.1 uncultured Gemmatimonadaceae bacterium | reverse complement strand
TGGTCGGCGGCCTCCTCGGCCTGGCGCCCGATGACCTCCGTCTACGTCGCGCGTTCGAGGAGGCCGAGGCTGCGGGGCTCGAGTACGCCTTCGAACCCGTCGACCTGGGCGACGACGTGCACCCCAACACCGCCGTGATCGAGCTGACCCGAGGAGAAGACCGGCTCGTCGTGCAGGGATCGTCCGTAGGCGGGGGCCGGGTCGAAATCACGCGTATCGACGAGTTCCCCGTCTCGCTGGGCGGCGACTACCACACGCTCGTGCTCGCCGCGTATGATCGGCCCGGGACTATCGCGAGCATCAGCAGCGTCTTCGCCGAGGCCGGTATCAACCTGGCCACGATGCGAGTCGACCGGACGGGCAGGCATAGGGAGGCGCTGATGACGATCGAGGTGGACGCGCCCATCCCCGATCGCGCGATGGAACGCATCCGCGAGCACGACTGGCTCATCTGGGCGCGAAGGATCGAGCGGGTGGCGTAGGCTCTCCGGTCAGCGCCTCTCCAGCCCCATCGCACCGAGCGCGTTGAAGAGTAGCTTGAACGTGCCGGCGGGCTGGGCCCTGAACTGGGGTCGGAAGCCGATGAGCACCATGTCGCCCTCCCCGAACGGGACACGCACGACCGCGGCGCGCCCGGCCAGGTACTCGTCCGCACCGACCTCCCAGCCGCTCATGAGCAAGTCATTGAGCGCATACCGGGCCGCGATCTCCGGGCCGGGCTCGATCACCTCGAAGGCACGACTCCCCTGAAAGAACGCGGCGGCCTCGGCGGGCATCCCGAACGCCACGGGATGCGCCGTGTCCACATCAATGCGGATCAGTGAGCCGGGGATGAAGAAGGCCTGAAGCTCGAGCCCGGCCAGCGCATTCGACACCGGCAGGTCGAACTCGTAGATCAGGAAGTCCGTCGCCTCATCCAGCGCGACGAGCCGTCCTCCGGCCCTGGCGAAGCGAGCCAGCTGATCGGCGCCCTCGTCACCGAGGCCGCCGGTGTACGGCTCGGGCATACGATCGGGCGGGTGCCCGCGCAGGATACTGCGTGCGCCCTGCGCCGCGAACAGGATGACATCCACGTCCTCGAGCCGCCCGGCCCGGATATCCTGGTCGGTCAGGGCGCGGTAGGGGATCCCGTAGTGACCCAGGAGCCAGCGGGTCCACCCCTCGTCCATGTTGCCGGTCCATGGCTGGTACAGCGCGATGCGGGACGCCCGGACCTCGTTCGATCGAATCGTGGGAGCCGTCGCCGTGCGGCGGGCACGCACGCCCGCGTCCGACACGATCGCTTCGACCTGGGTGGACCCGGCCGCGTCCGTCTCCAGGATCAGCGTGCCGGCCGGGAATTTGATCCCATCGGCTTCGACCGGCTCGACGGATCGACGGGGCTCGAATCCGCCGGCCAGCAGGCGCTGGAAGGCGGTGGCGACGCGGTTCTCCGTCGTCGGAATCAGCCAGGTGTCGCCCGTCCCGGCGATGCGCGCTGACGGGACGGGAATACGGTCCAACGGCTCCGTCTCTACCGCGAACGGTTCGTCGATTCGAACCGCGCTCACCCCCATCTGGATGGGCAGGGTGTACCCGGCCAGGCCACCATACGGGGGCTCCGGTGGGCCGCCAGGGTAGATCTCCCGGTGCGGGTGCTCGTGCGGCTCCATCAGGTCGAGGAGGTGGGCGCGGAACGCCTGGGCCGCCGGAAGCACGTACGTTCCCTCCGGGTACGACCGCCCGCCCGCCTCGAACGACGAGGTGGACCGCTCCACACGGATCCCGCCTCGCCGCAGCGCCGTCAGCAGCTCCAGCGCCTCGCCCGGGTCGTGCTGGTCAGGCAGGGCAACCACGTACGCGAACGGATCCCCGGACTCGCCCGCCTGGATGGCGTCCCGCCCCATGAGGTAGAACGTGTAGAGGAAGTCCTCGCGATTCTTCTGGGCGACATCCAGCGTTCCAAGCGAGGCCACCAGATGGTACCGCACCGCTTCCCCGATGCTCGCCCGCCCGCCACGCCAGGGGTTCGGATAGAACACGGTGGGCTCCAGGGTGGGGATGCTGCCACCCGCCGAACCGAACGTCTCCGGGAGGTCGGCGGGATCGTGCTCGCGCGGCGTCGGCGAGGCGTGCCCCACCTCCGAGAGGATGCCGATCTGGTTGTGGAAGTACGGCGCGGTGCGCATGCCACCGTTCCACCACATGGTGAACGCCATGCCCGAGACCACGCCGGGCATGGCCTCCATCTCGAAGCGGTTCGCCATGTGGTCCCCCACCAGGTTCACGCCGCGGACCACCCGCGGATCGATGTGGGGGTTCACGGGGTCGGCGAAGGGCGGGATGAAGATGCGCGCCGGGAACGGCGCCGTCTGGTGGTGATTGAAGACGATCTGCGGAAACCATTCCTCGTACAGGATTCGTCCGACAACTCGGGTCTCGTCCTGGCGGAACATGTACCAGTCCCGGTTGATGTCATGGCCCACGTACTCGTGGTAGACACGGGGTGGGCGTGTGGTCTCGTGGTCCGTGCCCAGATTCGCACGGTACCAGTCCACCACGATCTCGTGACCGTCCGGGTTCATGACGGGCATGAGGAGCAGGATCACGTCGCGACGAATCCGACGCGTCTCCTCCGATTCGTCGGCGGCCATGTGGTACGCCAGGTGTGGAACGTGCTGGGCGGTGGCCACCTCCGTGGAATGAAGCCCCGCATCGATCCAGACAATGACCTTCCCTTCCCGGGCCAGCTCGCGTGCCTCCTGATCCGCGAGACCCTCCGCCCTGGCGAGCCGTTCACTCGTCTCGCGCCACCGCTCCAACTGGGCCAGGTTCTCCGGGTCCGAGATGAACATCAGCACCATGGGCCGGTCCTGAGTGGACCGCCCGATCTCCACCAGTTCCACGCGGTCGCTGGCCGACGCCAGGCGCTCGTAGTACTCCAGCAGCTGCCCATAGTCCGCCAGGACATAGTCGTCGCCGGGCTCGAATCCGATGACCTCGGCGGGGCGCGGCAGACGGGAATCGGCGAGCGCTTCGGCCGCCGCTGGAGTGGCAACATCGGGAGCCGGCATCGCCGGTGCGCACGCCACCCCGACCCACGCAACCAGCGTGAGCATCAGACCACGTCTCGGCATCGTACCTCCATAGGAGAGCAAGCGGTGCGGCACGCTCGGTGCAGTGATGTCCGACCCGGAACAAGCTGCGAACCCGGCAGCAGGTGGTCAACCTGAGGCGGCGCTGGCGCTGGCCGGGAGCGGTGGTTCCAGGATGTCCGGTAAGGGCGAGGCTTACACACATAACGTGTTGCATCACAATGCATTACGGCATTATCGCAACCCGGAGGAACAGTCCTTGCCCTAGATGGTTGATGGACGCGGCCCACGGTGGGCCACACACTACCCAATTCTTCATGCTAGGGGAGATTCGGATATGATTCGCAAACTCAGCACGCTCGCGGTGATCCCGTTCTTCTTGGCGGCTTGCGAGCCCCGCGAGGACGATGCGGCGGTTTTCGACGACACCGAGGTGGCCGAGGAACGGGCACATGAGGTGGGTGATACGGAGACGCTGAACCTGTCGGACGTGGATGATTCCGGTGTGAGCGGCGATGTGCGCTTCACCGTGATCAGCCAGAACGAGACGGAAGCGCTGGTAGAGGTTCATGACGCCCGGCCCAACACGACCTATCAGGTCGCGATCCACCAGGGCCGGTGCGACGCGGTCGGCCAGCAGCGGCACGAGCTGGAATCGATTCAGACGAACGAACAGGGCAACGGGGCCAGCAGCACGACGCTCAACGTCCGTCTGGTCAACGTGATGGACGGCTACCACGTGGTCGCGCTGCACGGTGAGCGCGCCGACTACGATCGTGACGCTACGATGCGGGATGACACGCCCACGGATGCCACCACCACGCCGGCCGACCGGCCTGCCGACGCGGACATGGACGATCCCGCCTACACGGCAACGGACCGTCCGGTCTCCTGCGGTGAGATCTCCGAGCACGGCACCGCCCTCGGCTGGTAGCACGTCGTCCGGCATGAAGCGGTGAGCCGATCTGGCTCGCCGTGGAGCCTCGAGCCCCCCGGCACCTCGTGTCGGGGGGCTCATGCGCGTCTGTGACCGGCCCAGGCGTTGTCGGGTGGTGGGGCTGACCGTATCATGAGTCGGCCCCGTTCCCGATCCGCGATTCGCATGAGCGCCTACGTCCTGGTGGTCGAAGATGAACCGGATATCGCCGCGCTCGTGGCGTACCACCTGGCGCGTGAGACGTATCGTGTACGCACGGTCGGCGACGGGGCGGAAGCGCTCCGGGTGATCGCCGCCGAGCGCCCGGACCTGATCGTCCTGGACCTCATGCTCCCCGGTGCGTCGGGGCTCGATGTTCTCCGGGAGCTGCGACTCCGGCCCGAATGGGCAGGATTGCCGGTCATCCTGCTGACGGCCCGGAAGGAGGAGCGGGACAGGATCGAAGGGTTGAGCCTGGGCGCGGATGACTACGTGCCGAAACCGTTCTCGCCGCAGGAGCTGGTGTTGCGCGTGGCTGCCGTCCTGCGTCGCGTGCAGCAGGAGCCACCGGCGGAGGGCGGCGGCAAACTCCTCCGGGTGGGCCCCGTTACCGTGGACAGCGGCGCATCCGTGGCCCGTGTAGACGGCCATCCCCTGGACCTGACGCCCACGGAGTTTCGCCTCCTGGTGTCGTTGATCGAGCGGCGTGGCCGGGTCCAGAGTCGACGGCAGCTCCTGGAGTCGGCCTGGCATACCACCGCCGACATCACGACGCGGACGGTGGATATGCACGTGCAGCGTCTGCGTCGAAAGCTCGGCCCGGCGGCAGGCTGGCTCGAGACGGTCCGCGGGTTCGGCTATCGGTTCCGGGCGGAGGCGCCGGACTCCTGATGCCGGCGCGTTTCCGTACCCACCACAAGCTCTTCCTGAGTTACACCCTCCTGGTGGGCGCGGTGCTGGTGGTCCTCGTTGTGGGCGTGGACGCCGCCCTACGCGAGCCGCTCCTGGAGCGGGCGCGTGCCGACCTGCATCGCGAGCTGATCCTGGGCCGGGAGCTCTACGATCGAACGCCCGGCGCCGACCCCGATTCGCTCGCCCGCCACGTATCGGCGCTCGTCGGGCACCGCGTCACCATCATACGCCCCGACGGGACGTTGATCGCCGAGTCGGGTGTCCCGCCCGACATGGTGCCGATGCTCGAGAACCACGGCGATCGTCCGGAGGTCCGTCAGGCGCTCGCCACAGGCTCGGGATCGGCGGTCCGGTGGAGCGTGTCCGTTGCCGAGGACCTCCTGTACGCCGCCACCCTGACGGCCAATGGGGACGTGCTTCGGTTCGCCGTGGACGTCCGCCAGGTGGACGCGGCCGTCGCCGGTGTTCGGCTCCAGATCATCCAGGTCGGCGCCGTCGCACTCGTCCTGGCGGCGTTGTTCTCCCTCGGCTTCAGCATTGCCGCGACCCGGCGCCTCCGCCGCATGCGCGCGGTTGCATTGGCAGTGGCGGGCGGCGATCTCTCGGCCCGGGTACGCGACCATCGGGGCGACGAGCTGGGCGAGCTGAGCGCCAGCCTGGACACGCTCGCGCAGCAGCTCCAGCGTCGGCTGGGCCAGCTGGAGGGGGAGCGGGAGGAGATGCAGGCGCTCATCGACAGCATGGCCGAAGGCGTCATCGCTCTCGACGCCGATGGCTCGGTCCGGCGAGCGAACCCTGCGGCGCGGCGGATCTTCGGCCTGGACACCGACGTGGCCGGGGCCCGCCCGGAGGTCATCGCCCGGCGCCGCCCCTTCCTCGAGCTGGTCGGCCACGCCATGGACGGCGCTCCGGTCCCCCCGACGGAGATGACGCACGACGGCCGGCACCTCCTGGGCACCGCCGAGCCGCTGCCCAGCGGGGGCGCGGTGCTGGTGTTCCTGGACACGTCGGAGCTCCACCGGCTCGAAGGCGTGCGACGGGACTTCGTCGCCAACGCATCCCATGAGCTGAAGACGCCGTTGACGGCAATCTGCGGGTACAGCGAGACGCTCCTCGACGACGACTTGCCCGACGATCTGAGGCGGCAGTTCACCGGAACGCTCCACGCCAACGCGACGCGGCTGCGCGACATCCTGGACGATCTGCTGGACCTGTCCAGGATCGAGTCGGGCGGATGGTCACCCAGTCCGGCGCGCGTGTCCGTCGAGGATACCGCACGCTCCGCGTGGCAGACCTTCGCCCCCGCGGCGGCCTCGCGCCGGGTGACGCTCGAGTTCTCTGTCGGATCCGATGGCGCGCTCGTCAGCGCCGACCCAAGCGCGCTGCGGCAGGTCTTCGCCAACCTCTTCAGCAACGCGCTCCGTTATACGCCGGAAGGCGGGCACATCCAGGTGCGCGCCGGGCGAACCGGAACGGACGTGGCGATCGAGGTGCGTGACGACGGCAGCGGGATCCCGGCCGAGCACCTGGGCCGCATCTTCGAGCGCTTCTACCGGGTCGACCCTGCCCGCTCCCGGGCCGAGGGCGGCACGGGCCTGGGCCTGGCCATCGTTCGCCACCTCGTGGAGCGACATGGCGGCAAGGTGGAAGCGGAAAGCGAGGTCGGCCAGGGCACCACCATCCGGTTCACCCTTCCCTCCGACTGACTTCGGATCGCGAACCACGCGGGACAGTCGTTACCGGACTCGCACCGGTCCGTTACACGGCTGTGACAATCGACGGTCAGATTACACCTGCATTCGGATGGGGCGGCGCGCATACGCGCGCCCACGTATCGATTCCAAGCCGGAGAGCGAACGAGAATGAGACGATCTATCGTCGCAGTATTGGGTCTCAGCGCGTTGCTGACAGCGCTCGCGGGGTGCGCGGGAGACGAGGGCACGACCCGGGAACGCTCGGCCATGTTGACGGGGGCCGGGGCGACCTTCGCCATGCCACTGATCACCTTGTGGGGAAGTCACTATCAGGAGGCGACCGGTGCTCGGGTGAACTACAACTCGATCGGCTCCGGCGGCGGCATCCGGGCCCACATCGATCGGACGGTGGATTTCGCGGCAACGGAGGCGCCGTTGAACGCGGAGCAGTACGAGCGTGCGCCGGGCACCCTGACCCTACCCTTCACCATCGGGACGGTGACGGTGGCGTACAACGTCCCGGGTGTGGACGATCTCCGTCTGACCGGCGAGGTGCTGGCGGACATCTATCTGGGAACGATCCGGCGGTGGAACGACTCCCGGGTACGGGAGCTGAACCCCGGCGTCCAGCTGCCCGACGCCGCGATCGTGGTGGCGCACCGCTCCGACGGCTCGGGCACGACCTTCGTGTTCACCGACTACCTGAGCAAGGTCAGCCCGCGGTGGCGTGACCAGGTGGGCTATGCCACATCGGTCGCGTGGCCGACGGGAATCGGCGGCAACGGGAACGAAGGCGTGGCGGGCGCGATCCGCAACAACGAGCACTCCATCGGCTACATCGAGCTATCGTATGCGTCGAACCTGGGGCTGCCGACGGCAGCCGTCCGGAACCGCGCGGGCAGCTTTGTGCGGCCGTCGCTGGAGGCGGGCACGTCGGCGGCCGCGGCGACGGTGGGCCAGCTCCCGCCGGGTCACGAGCGCTGGACGGACGTGAGCTTCACCGACGCGGACGGCAGCGATTCATACCCGATCTCCTCGTTTTCCTACTTCGTGGTCTACGAGGACCTGGGGCGTCTCAGCGACATGACCCATGATCGTGCCGAGTCGATCGTGCGCTGGCTCGAGTGGGCGGTTACGGACGGGCAGCAGTACAACAACGATGTCCAGAACGCGTCGATCCCGGAGTCGGTACGGGAGCTGAACCTGGCCACGCTGGACCGGGTCACGTTCGAGGGAGAGCCGGTCCGTACGTGGTAACGACGCGGGAGCGGGTCTCGCGGACCATCGCCGAGCGCTGGTTCCGGTACGTGACGGGGTTGTTGGCAGCGGTCGTCGTGGCGCTGATCGGAATTGTGCTGTACGAGCTGTGGGTAGGATCGCGGCCGGCCTGGGACATATGGGGGCTGTCGTTCCTGACGCGGACGGAATGGGACCCGGTCCGGGGTGAGTTCGGCGCGCTCCCGTTCATTGCCGGCACGCTCCTGACCAGCCTGATGGCGCTGGCGCTGGCGCTGCCTGTGAGCCTGGGCATCGCGATCCTGCTCACCGAGTACGCGCCGCGCGCCGTGCGCGACCCGCTGATCTTCGTGGTCGAGCTGCTGGCTGCGGTGCCATCCGTGGTCTTCGGCCTGTGGGGGATCTTCGTGCTGGCGCCGCTGATGCAGCGCCACGTCATGCCGGCCGTGGCGGGCAGCCCGCTGGGCCGGCTTCCGTTCTTCGGCGAGCCGGGCCCGGGTTACACGCTGTTCACGGCCAGCGTGATACTGGCGATCATGATCATACCGATCATCGCGTCGCTCAGCCGTGAGGTGCTGCTCGCGGTCCCGCGCGACCAGAAGGAGGCGGCGCTGGCGCTGGGGGCCACCCGCTGGGAGGCGACGCGCCACGTGGTCCTGGCCTACGGCCGGTCCGGCCTGTTCAGCGCGGCGATCCTGGGTCTGGGCCGGGCGCTGGGGGAGACCATGGCCACCACGATGACCATCGGCAACAAGCTGGGGCTGACGCTGGACTACTTCCAGCCCGGGTACTCCATGACGGCGATCATCGCCAACGAGCTCCGTGAGGCGGCAACCGAGATCCATGTGAGCGCGCTGGTGGCGGTGGGGTTTGTGCTGTTCCTGCTCTCCTTCGTCCTCAACACGATCGGCCGGGTCCTGGTCCTCCGACTCGGGCGTGCCGGATGACCGGGTTGAGCGCGGCGACCCGCCTCCGGCTCCGTCTGCTGCGGGACAGAATCCTGGTTGCGCTGTGCGTCATGGCGCTGCTGGCCGCGATCGTCCCGCTGGTCTGGGTGTTGTGGGACGTGGTAACGATCGGGCTCGTCAACACGACGGGCGAGTTCCTGACCGGGCTCCCCGAGCCGCCCACGCTCGGGGGCGGCGGCTGGGCCAACGCCATCGTCGGCACGCTCATCGTGGTCGGGCTGGCCGTCCTGATGGGGGTTCCCGTCGGCGTGGGTACCGGGATCTACATGAGCGAGTACGGCGACAACCTGTTGGGCCGGACCGCGCGGTTCCTGTCGGAGGTCATGGCCGGCCTTCCGTCGATCGTGGCGGGGATCGTGGCCTACGGTCTCATCGTGGTGACCATGGGTCGGTTCAGCGCAATCTCCGGCGCGGTGGCGCTTGCGCTGCTCTTCATCCCGATCGTCGCCATCACTACGCAGGAGGCGCTGCGCCTCGTGCCGCGGGACCAGCGCGAGGCTTCCTTCGCACTGGGCATGGCCGAGGCCCCCACGACGCTGCGGGTGGTCCTGCCCGCCGCCATGGGGAACGTGCTGACCGGGATCATGATCGCGACGGCGCGAATCGCCGGCGAGACCGCGCCGCTCCTCTTCACCGCGTTCAACAGCCGGTTCTGGATGGAGGGCCTGGATCGCCCTACGGCGACGATCCCGGTGAACATCTACGCGTACGCCATCAGTCCGTTCCCGCACTGGCACGACCAGGCGTGGGCGGGAGCCTTCGTCCTGCTCGCCATGGTGCTGTTCACGAACGTGGTGGCGCGGACCATCTGGGCTCGCCGCGCTCGTTTCATGGCGGGCCGTTAACCGTGAGAATCGATCATGGCTGAACATATCCGGACGCGTCGCCTCTCGGTCAGCTTCGGTGCGAACCAGGCCGTCCGCGAGGTCGACATGGACATCGAGCCGCGCAGCGTCACCGCCATCATCGGGCCGAGCGGGTGCGGCAAGACCACGTTCCTGCGGGCGTTGAACCGGATGCACGACCATTCGCCGGACGCACGAGTGACCGGCAGCGTGTTCCTCGGCGACATCGACATCTACGCGAACGGGATGAACCCGGTCCAGTTGCGGACCCGGGTCGGCATGGTGTTCCAGCGGCCCAACCCTTTCCCGACGATGAGTATCCGGGGCAATATCACGTTCGCGCCGAAGCGCCACGGCCTGGCCCGTGGCGCCGAGCTGGAGGAGCTGGTCGAGCGGGTCCTGCACCAGGCGGCGCTATGGGATGAGGTCAAGGACCGCCTGGACCACAGCGCCACGAGCCTGTCCGGGGGCCAGCAGCAGCGTCTGTGCATCGCGCGTGCCCTGGCCGTCAAGCCGGAGGTGCTCCTCATGGACGAGCCCGCAAGCGCGCTGGACCCCATTGCCACCCAGAAGGTGGAGGACCTCATCTACGAGCTGAAGGAGCAGTACACCATCGTGATCGTCACGCACAACATGCAGCAGGCCGCCCGCGTGTCCGACCGTACCGCGTTCTTCTACATGGGCGAGCTCATCGAGTACGGCGGAACGGACGCGCTCTTCACCAACCCGTCGGAGGAGCGAACGGAGGCCTACATTACAGGGAGGTTCGGATGAGTCCTGGCACGGGCGCGCGTCACCTTAGCGACGAGCTGGCGTCGATCCGGTCGCAGCTCCTCGAGATGTCCGGCATGAGCGAGGAGCTGCTGCGGATCAGCATCGAGGCGCTGGAGGAACGCTCGCCCGAGAAGGCCCGGTCCGTGGTGCGGGGCGACCACGATGTCGATGCCATGGAGCTCGAGCTCGACGAAGCATGCATCAACCTCCTGGCGCGCCACCAGCCGGTCGCCCGGGACCTGCGCCTGATCACCATGACCATGCGGATCTCGAACGACCTGGAACGCATCGGCGACCACGCCGTAAACATCGCCGAGGCCGTGAGCCACCTGGAGGACCAGCCCCACCCCGGCCGGGTCCGGGAGCTGGAGGAGATGGCCCGGATCGCCCGGCAAATGCTCGCTGATTCACTGGACGCCTTCATCCGCGGTGATGCCGACCTGGCCAGGAACGTGTGCGCGCGAGATGACCAGGTGGACGGCCTCCTGGACACGCTCTTCCGCCTGCTCCTCACCCATATGATGGAGGATCCGCGCAAGATCGGCGGTGCCATGTCCCTCATCCTGGTGAGTCGGAACCTGGAGCGGATCGCGGACCTCGCGACGAACATCGCCGAGGACGTCGTCTACCTGGTGGAGGGGCAGACCATCAAGCACGGCGCGGACCGGTGACTCGGACTGCGGTCAGGCCCGCATCAGGTCGCCATGCTCGAGCCGATCGAGCAGCGCCTCGAGCTGCACCATGACCTTACGGGCCTCGCTCCGGTACGCGTATCGCATCCCGCCGACGCTCCCGGCCAGGATCGGCACCGCCACCAGCGCTGCGACGGGGCCGACGGCGATAGCCATGGAAAGGGCGCCCAGGCCGCCGAAGAGCCCGCCCATGACCGTGCCCCCGACGAAGTGACCCGTTCGCTCGCCTGACAGGTCGGTCGAGAGACCCACGAAGCAGCGCCGGTCCTCGAGCCCGCGAACCGCCACGTCCAGCGTCTCCACGCCGAGCAACGGCGAGCGCCGGAACATGCCGGTGGTGGTTCGGGCCACCGCGGCCAGCATGCCGCTCGCACGGGCGAACACCGTGCGGTCCGCCAGCCGCCGCTGCACCACGAGATACTCGTGCTCCACCAGGTACCGCTCCAGCTCCCGGGTCACGACGCCGGCTTCGCCCGGAACCGCACGGGACGCGGTGAAGCGTGACTTCCCCATCAGCCGTACCATGACGCCGCTTTCGGGAACGGCCCCGCTCCTGACCTCGGCCAGCGCCATGCCCAGGTGCGCGCCGGACAGACCCAGCTCCTGGCCGATCCTCAGCGCCTCCTCGTCCGACAGGCCGTCCGCTCCGCCCTCATCAGCCGAGCGAGCCTGCATCTCGGCCGCCCTGCGGATCACCTGCTCGAACTGCTCGCTCGTCAGTCGCTGGGGCTGAAGCGGCTCGCGCGGCGAATCGCGCGCCGGACGGTCGGGGAGGTCGGTCATGCCACCAGAGTATCCGAACCCGAATCCGCGCGCCACCGGGGTCCTCCGCCGCCGGAGCGTTCATTGCCTTTCGGTCGAGGCTCGTCTAGACTTGGGAAACGGCCGGTCGTGCGTCCCTGCCATGAAGCGCCACTCCTATGCTGCCCATCTACATATTCGCGGCCATCCTGGGGGGCGGACTGTTGTTGATCGGCATGCTGGGCGGTGAGGGTGATGGCGGCGATGCCATGGACACGGACCTGCACGTGGGCGGGAAGGTGTCGCCATGGAAGCATGCCTTCTCGTTCCAGACCGCGGCCTACGCCCTGGCGGCGTTCGGCCTGACGGGAACGGCACTGTCCCTGGTCGGCGCCACTCGCCTGCCGACCCTGCTGGCCTCGGCCGTGATGGGCGGCGGCGCCGGGGCGCTGGCCGGGGTCCTGTTCGGCTGGCTGAAGCGGAGCCAGGGCGGATTCGCGGAATCGTCCGACCACTATATCGGCGGGATCGGCCGGACGGAGGTCCGGATCCCGGCCGACGGCCGCGGCCGGATCGAGCTTCTACACAAGGGACGATCCTTCACGCTGGCGGCCGTCAGCACGGGTGGTGAGATCGATCGTCACGAGTATGTGGTGGTGCTGGACGTCGTGGACGGCGTGGCGCTCGTGGACCGGGCGCCGAAGGAGCTCACTCTCTAGTCGGAGTACCCCATGGAATATGGAATCATCCTGGGCGGCGTCGCACTGTTCCTGATCATCGCGCTGATCGTAACGGTGAAGAACCTGATCGTGATCGTGCCTCCGAACCAGGCCGCCGTGATCACGGGTCGCCGCGCCGAGGACAAGACGTACAAGACCATCCGGGGCGGTCGAGCGATCCGGATCCCGATCATCGAGAAGGTCGACTACATGCCGTTGACCACGATGCCGCTGGACATCCGGGTCAACAACGCCTACTCGAAGGGGAACATCCCCCTGGCGATCCAGGCGGTCGCCAACGTCAAGGTGGGCTGGACGCCGTCGGAAGTGTTCGACAACGCCATCGAGCGGCTCCTGCCGTTCAACCGCGAGGCGGTGGAGGCGCAGGCCACCGAGACGCTGGCGGCGAACCTGCGCGGCGTGCTGGCCACCATGACGCCCGAGGAGGTGAACGAGGATCGGATCAAGTTCGCCGAGAAGCTGGAAGAAGAAGCGACAGGCGACCTGGCCAAGCTCGGCCTGGTGATCGACACCGTCCGTATCCAGAACGTGTCGGATGATGTCGACTACCTCGCCTCCGTGGGGCGGCGCCGCACCGCCGAGGTCATCCGGGACGCCGAGATCTCCGAGGCGCAGGCCCGCGCGGAGACCGCCGAGAAGAGCGCTTTGGCGGATCAGCAGGCCCGGATCGCCCGTGCAGAGGCTGACGCCCGAGCGAAGGAGCGGGAAGCGCAGAGTAAGCAGGAGGCCGACATCGCGGCGGCTCGCGCCGCGGCGGAGACGGAACGCGAGCAGGCACTGGCCGAGCGGGCGGCCCGCATCGCCCGGGC
>CAYXJH010000058.1:0-13456 GCA_964465415.1 uncultured Gemmatimonadaceae bacterium | reverse complement strand
CGCCGACCCGCCCGCCGCCGACGGACCCGCCGCCGCGACCGCGCCCGGCGAGGAAACGACTCGGGTGGGGAAGTCACCGGGCGACGACCTCCCGGACGCGCCTCTCTTCGCCCTGCTGCGTGTGATCGAGCAGGCGGTCGAAGTGCGACGGATCGATCGGATCTGGATCTTCCCCCCGCGCAGACTCGACGCCGGCGAGACCGCGGTCGTCGTCGTGGCCGCCTACCCCGAGGTCGATCGCGATCGTCGCAGGGTGTTCGCCGCTCACTACACGGCCCCAGCGGACCAGCCCGAGCCCCGCCTCACCCTCGACGAGTTCGGGACCGCGCCCGCCGACCGCGTCGGCAGGGTCGTCGAGGAAGTCGTCGACAGGCTCAAGGACGAGCCCGCCGCACCACCACGAACGGTCCGGATCGAGGCCGACGTAGGCACCTGGCACCGCCTGATCCACGAGCTCGCCGAGCGGCACCTCGACGACACTGTCGCCCGTGACCGGCGTCGCCAGGACCCGCGTCACCGCGATCCGCGAGGCCATGGCGCGGGACGCGGGAGAGTCCCCCCCGGGAGGCGCGCGCCGGGTGGCTGAGAGCCCCGCATCTTGAAACGGCAGCCCGGGCGTGTTATATCAATAATCATTATCGCTAACTGTGCAGATTCACGGCCATGAGCTACGTACATCTATTCCGCCGCTACCTCCGCGAGCAGGGCTTGCCGGTGACGCAGCAGCGTGAAGCCGTGGCGGAGGTAGTGTTCGAGTCCGGTGGCCATCTGTCGGTGGAGGAGATCGAGCGTCGCCTGCGGGAGCGGGGCGAGAAAACCGGCAAGGCGACGGTCTACCGGACGATGGAGATGCTGGTGAAGAGCGGGCTCGTCGCAGAGCGAGATTTCGGGGAAGGGTTCAAGCGCTACGAGCATCTATTCGGTCAGATGCCGGTGCACGGGCACCTCATCTGCGAGGAATGTGGTGGGGTGACGGAGATCCAGGAATCGGAGCTCAAGCGACTCCAGGATCGGGTCGCAGCCGACCAGGGGTTCGCCCCAGCGCGATACAGGTTGGAGATATTCGGGCTGTGTTCGTCCTGTCTTGCCGCCGGTCATTCGCTGGTGTGGAAGGGTCTGAGCTGTCCGATCGAACGGGTCTAGGCAAACGGAACCGGGGGAGGGATGGGGGACGGCACACCGGAGTCATTGCGTGACCTGACGTGGGAGCTTCCGCACACCTTCCTGGGTCTCGACGAAACGGCAAGTGATTTCGGGCGGTCGAGGGCCGTCGTGCTTCCGGTACCGTACGAGTCGACCACGAGCTACGGCGGCGGCGCAGGGTCCGGTCCTGCAGCGATCCTGGAGGCGTCGCGCTATATCGAGCTGTACGATCAGGAACTTGATCGTGAGCCGTCGGAAGTCGGGATCGCGACGCTCCCCGCGCTGCAGTTGACCGGGGGGGGACCTGGGGCGGCGATGGCCGAGCTGCGGGCGGCGTATGATCGTGTGATGGAGGCGGGCCCGGACAAGTTCATCGTGACGCTGGGCGGCGAGCACAGCATCTCGGCCCCACCGATCCAGTCCTGGGTCGAGCGGCTCGGGGAGGAACGGCTGACGGTCCTCCAGTTCGACGCGCACACCGACCTGCGCCCCGAATACGAGGGCACGCCGCACTCCCACGCGGCGGTCATGCACCAGGTGCACGCCGACGTGGACATCGTGGCGGTCGGGATCCGCGCATTGACGAGCGACGAGGCACGGCTTGGTCGGGAGGGTCGGAACATCGAGATTTTCTACGCCGATGACATCCAGGGCGATGATCGCTGGATGGATCGAGTAGTAGAGCGATTGACCTCGAATGTGTACATCACCTTCGATGTTGACTGTTTCGACCCTTCGCTGGTGCCTTCGACGGGGACGCCTGAACCGGGTGGGATGACGTGGTACCCTGTGCTGCGGCTTCTCCGCAGGGTCTTCGAAGCGGCCGACGTCCGCGCCGTCGACGTGGTGGAGCTGGCCCCGATCCCCGGGATCCACGCGCCTGATTTCCTCGTAGCAAAGCTCATCTACAAGATGATCGGCTACAAATTCTCCTGATGCGGCGCGCCTCGAGCGGGCGCGCTTGAGGAGGCAACGCCAGCGCCCAAGCCACCTTCGAGTTCGCTCGGGCGCTGTCCGCAGGAAGTGTTGGCGAGGCGGTACTCCTCCGCCATCAGTCCCTGCAAGCGGCGCAGCTCGAGCCCAACCAAGGTGGTAAGCCGGAATCGATGGCGACTCTGACACCTGCCCCCAAGTGTGCGCGCTACACGGACTGTGGATTCCGGAGTGCCCCCTGATGGAGGGCCGCGTGGCGAGCCGACGACCGACCGCTACATTTCGAGCCGCCTTCCCGAGCCAGAGACGCGCCCGAGGCTGATGTACCAGGTCAGATAGTTGGCGAGGTATCGGCTGGCCACGCCGCGGAAGCGTCTCAGCCAGCGCTTGAACCGGCAGCCCCAATCCGGAATCCGCCCAAGGCGCCCGTGCAGTAGGTCGATGGCCTCGTCCCCGTGGGCGATCGGTCCCCCCGTGGCGGATTCTCGTCGAGGGACGCAGGCCCTGGCTACCTGGCGGTACGTGATGCCTGCGCCATGCGCGAAGACCCCCGCGGACCCGAATCGGCCTTCCGGTGACAGGAGAACAGAAGTCCTGTCGAGGGCGGGGGCCAGCTCGCGCTCCAGGTCGGGCACGGTAGCGCGTCGGAAGTTCGTTACGATCGTCAGCAGACTCCTATGGTCGTCCATTGCGAGGAAAACCCACGTGCGCGGGGCCCCGATCCAGCGGGCAGTCGACCCGTGGCGGCGGGGTGGTCGTCCGAGGCTCCGACTGCCTTTCTCCGAGTGGAGGAGCCATAGCTCACCGACGCTCACATGACCTGTGAGCCGGAGGGAGGTGGCGGAGCGGACGGCGCCGAGGAGCCGGTGTCGCCACCGGAATACCGTGTCCTTGTGAACGCCGATGCGCCCGGCGGTTGCGCGGACCGTCAGGCAAGCCTCGGTACAGCTCCGGAATGCGATCCAGCGCTCAGGCTTCTTGAGGTAGGCGAGTGGGGTTCCGGTGTTGGTGCTGAACGTGCGCCTGCACGTATGGCAGCGGTATCGGCGTCGTGACCCGAGGTGGCCCCACCGGACCACGCGGGCGCCGCCGCAGCGGGGGCAGCAGGGGGTACCGCGCGGGGCAGCGTCTCCGGGTACGAGGGTGTGGACTGGTGGGCTCATGGGAGCAACAATGGGGGATCGTCGGTGCCCGAGGAATGGCGGAATGCGACGACATCCTGTCCAGACGGGACGTGCGGAAGCGGTTCCAATTCCCTACCCGCGCCACCAACACTTCCCGCGGACAGAGCCCCATGGTCGCGACGATAGGTTGGTGGTCCGACTCAGCGGCGAGGTGCAGGGACCTGGGCGCTCCGGCGCGTCCGGTCCGTGTCGGGAGGCTCCACCGGGGACTGGAGGGGATATCGAGCAAACAGGGGGTGGAGGTCGAGCGGGTCATCAATGGGATAACGATCGGGCACGAGCCCCGGGGCGCTCATGAAGAAGGGCCAGAACTGGCGTCCTCCCAGCGCTCCGTGAGCACCGACCTGGTCGTCGAAGCAGATCTGGAGATCATCCTCGGGTTCATAGGCACCGAACAGCACGAGGTCGCCGGCATTTTCCAGCCGGACGAGGTGCAGGATTGCCGTGCGCTCGATGGTGCCGGTGGCGAACACGGCCAGCGGATCCTCGCCGGACAATACCTCGAGGTCGCCATCGCCCGTGAGGATGGCGCGGCCGCGGTTGCTTTCGGCGTGGACACCATCGAGCATGCGGGTGAGGACCACGCCGATCCCGCGATGCGCGACGAGAAAATAGTAGAGGGAACGGCGATTGGGATCGTCCCGGACCTCATCGAATCGGAGCGGTTTGGGCGGGTCGGTCCAGTACACGTGGGCCAGGGAGGAGGAGTAGGTGACGACGAGGTCATGCTCGGCCAGAGGGCGCACCACCTCGGCGACGATCGGGAAAACCTTGTAGTGCTTGCGTAGCCAACGGCCCAGGCCGAAGCCTGCCTTCCGAGCCGTACGGCTGGATGTGCTCGCTGCTCCTCCCTCCAGTTCTCTGACGAGGAACTCGACGGTTTCGCGGGGCGGGGCATACTCTCCGGTCCGGGCGAGCACCATGACGCCCTGCTTGGCCGCATCATTGATCGTATCGCCGAGCGTCTCGCCATACCGGATCCGGTAGGGGATTGATGGCGTCTGGCCATGGTCGCTCAGGATGTAGATGTCGTATGTGCGGCCGGGCATGCGGTTGACGAGCGTGAAGACTTCCTTGATCCTGCGGTCCAGCGCCCGGAGGCTCTTGTAGGCGGTCCGGGATGACGGACCGAAGTGGTGGGCGAACTCGTCGTACGCATTGTACGTGGTGTAGACGGCGGGCACGCCAACATAGACATCGAGAAGGACCGAAAGGGTCTGTAGCTCTCGAAGCACCACATTCGTCCCGATATGCAGAAAAGGCAGATACCACCAGTAGTATGTCGACTGTCCCCTCAACTGGCTGATCAGGCGGTCTTTCTCCTCACGGACGTATTCAACGAGGATCGCTCCGAGCATCCGGAGTACCCGCACGGGGTGCAGCAGGAGCAAGAGGAGGATCCGCCGCCCGCCCAGGCTGGTCAGGAACGGTTGCCGATTCCTGTCCGAGAGGGTCCAGGATGCCCGGTCGGCCCCGCCATCGTACAGGTTCACGTAGCTGGACCCACCTGTGAGGATACCCTGATCGGGCAA
Source organism: uncultured Gemmatimonadaceae bacterium (assembly GCA_964465415.1). Lineage (GTDB taxonomy): Bacteria > Gemmatimonadota > Gemmatimonadetes > Longimicrobiales > RSA9 > SLCC01. The sequence goes on along the minus strand of CAYXJH010000058.1, from coordinate 8,664 downwards.
CTGATCGCGGATGTACTGCATCGATGAAGGCTGTGACCCGATGATCACCCGTCGATCCCGCTTCTCATAGAACCGGAACGCCGGGATGCGGTCCTTCACGCCGTGGAAGATCGCAGCCTGGGCCGCGGGTGTGGCGCTGGGGAGTCCGGCGGGGAAGCGGCGAACCTCCCAGCCGTCGCGCTCGATGAGGCGGCGAAGAAACGGCATGTGGCCCTGCTCGATGGCCGCCTGGAAGTCATCGGCGGCGAGCGCGTCGATCTGGATGCCAACGAACCCGCGGTCGGCCGAGTGATGGGCACGACGTTCGCCGGCGAATGGAAGGTACTTGAGTCGGTAGTACGCCCGGTAGAAGCGATGCCGGAGGCGGGGCAGCCAGCCCGCGTCGGCGTCGTCCCACCGCCTGTGCATCACCGCGCCAGGAGCGACGGCAACTCTCGCAGCAGGTCAGCAGGTGCGACAGGCTTCGCGAGGTAACGGTCGCAACCAGCTTCCAGGCACGCCCGGCGCTCTGCCTCTCCCACGCGACCCGTGAGGGCGATGACGGGCGTCTCCTTCAGGTCCTCGTCCTGGCGCATGGCGCGAACCACATCCAGGCCAGGCCGGTCGGGGAGGCCCAGGTCGAGGACGACGAGGGCGGGGAATCGATTGACGACGATGTCGAGGGCCTGTCGGGCGGAGCCAGCCTCCAGGACCTGGTATCCGGCGTCCTCGAGGAGGAGCTTGAAGGCGTCACGAAGGAGATCGTCGTCCTCGACGATCAGGATCGTGCGGTCGAAATCGGTCATGAGCATAAGCTAGATCTCAGGCGTGGGTGGCTGCAAGCGCGGTCGGCGGCGGTCCGTCGTCGTCGCCTTCCTCGAGCCGCTCCTCGAGGAGCTGGCGGTGGAGCAGGCGGGCATACACGCCGTCGGCAGCGATGAGCTGCCCGTGCGTGCCTCGCTCCACGATACGACCGTCGTCCAACACCAGGATCAAGTCGGCCTCCATGACCGCGCTGACCCGGTGACTGATAATGACAGCCGTTCGACCCTTGAGTACCTCGCGGAGGCCGTGGAGGATCCGCCGCTCGGTCTGGGTGTCCACCGCCGACAGGGAGTCATCCAGGACGAGGATGCGAGGGTCGCGGGCCAGCGCCCTGGCCAGCGTCGTGCGCTGCCGCTGTCCCCCGGACAGGTTGATGCCGCGCTCGCCCAACCGGGTCTCGTAGCCGTGGGGGAACCCGCCGATGGCCTCATCGAGCTGGGCGATCGCGGCGGCAGCCCGGACCGGCGCCATGATGTCCGCGTCGTCGCTGACGATGCCCAGGGCGATATTCTCGGCGATGGTCTCACTGAAGAGAAACGCGTCCTGGGGCACGATGCCGATGGCGCTCCGGAGCAAGGCCAGCGGAAGCTCCGTAAGCGGGACGCCGTCGAGAAGCACCTCGCCTTCGGTGGGATCGTAGAGGCGGGCCAGGAGCGAGACCAGCGTGGACTTCCCGGAGCCGGTGGGTCCCACCACGGCGACGGTCGTACCCGCTGGCACGTGAAACGACACGTCGGCCAGGACATCGTGCCCGGTACCGGGATAACGAAAGCCGACGTGGCGGAACTCAATGCTGCCGGTGACCGGCCCCGGGGTACGAGGCATATGGGGCTCGGTGAGCGCCGGCGGTGTGTCCAGCACCGCGACGATCCGGCCGAGCGATGCCGCACCTCTTTGGTACAGGTTGGTGACCCAACCCAGGGCGATCAGAGGCCAGATCAACATGGCCAGGTAGAAGCCGAACGCGACGAAGTCGCCTATGCTGATCGCGCCGCCGATAACCAGTCGGCTGCCCGCGTACAGCACCACGAGCATGCCGAGCCCGGCCATCAGGGACAGCGCTGGGTAGAACGCGCCGGTGGCGATGGCCAGATCCATGTTGCGGCGCAGGTACTCGTCGTTCAGGTCCTCGAACTCCTGCTCCTGCACCAGCTCCCGGGTGTAGGCGCGCACGATCCGCGCGCCGGCCAGGTTCTCCTGGACCATGGTGGTGAGTGTGCCGAGGTGTGCCTGAATCTGTTCATACTTCCGATGGATGAGTCGCCCGAAATAGAGCGTCACGGGCGGCAGGGCGAGCATGGGAATGAGGGCGAGGGCGGTCAACAGGAGACTGACGTGAGCCATGAACCCCAGCGCGAGCGCACCCAGCACGACGGTATTGACGGTGTACATCACGGCGGGGCCCACCGCCATCCGGACGCTCAGGATGTCGTTGGTGGCCCGGCTCATGAGGTCGCCCGTCCGCCAGCTGCCATAAAAGGAGGCATCCAGACGCATGAGATGCGCGAAGAAGTCATCGCGCAGGTCGGTCTCGACGCGACGGCTCGCACTGTTCAGCAGTTGCCGCATCCCGAAGCGTGCGACGCCGCCGAGCACCGCCACCAGGACGATCAGGCCGGCATAGCGCATCAGGACGCTGAGCGTGATGTCCGGTCGCTCCAGCGCATCGATGGCGGCGCCAAGCAAGCGCGGCGCCAGGATGGCGAACGCATTCGCCAGTACCACCGTCAGGAGTCCGATCAGGTAGACTCCCCGGTAGGGTCGGACGTAGGGATAGAGTCTGCGAATCAACACGCGGCCACCTTCACAGAAAACCGCAGACCGGCACGATGCTGGCCTGCGGCGCGTCCCTGGCATATCAGTTGCCCAACGGTAACGCCATTCACCAGGCGGTACAAGGCGACGTGTGCATCCAGGAGGGTCGGTCCATGGGACGGGGAACGCTGACGTTGGCCTTGCTGATTTTCGTTGGGTGGCCTCCCGGGGCGGACGCCCAGAGCACCTGGATTTCCGGTTGGGGCGGGGCCCTCATGAACCCTGGCTCAGTGCGTGACTTCGATAGCCAGACTCGTTGGGACTTCGGAACCAGCTTCATGGCCGGAGTCGGGGTGCAGCGCTCGCTCGGTCAGGGGCTTGTCGCCGGCCTGGACCTTGGTTATTCACCGGTCCGGCACGAGGTCCGCCATCTGGAGACGGGCGTCGTGCTGGACGAGGGCCGTGCGAGCATCGTCACCGCGCTGCTGACGGGCCGACTCGGGGCGACCCGGACGGCCGGGTTCGGGACGTACCTGGCCGGGGGCATTGGCGGCATGTTCTACGGTATCCCGCACCTTGATGAATGGGATGCCGATCTGGCGCTCCGCGGTGGTGGTGGGGTCGAGTATGCCGCCACTCGTGATCTGGTCCTCTTCCTGGAATGGCACCGCTGGTGGGTGTTCCATCAGTCGGAAGGTGTACAGGACAACACCGTCCACCACGGAACGCTGGAGATCGGGGCGCGATTCCGGCTCTAGGCGTGGTCGCCCGGTCTCAGCTGGACGGCGACTCCCCTTCGTCCGTGAGCCAGGCACGCGCGATGTCCTGACCCTCGTCCATGGCCTGGGCACCGAGCAGGGCCACAACGTCGCCCTCGCCAGCGCTCTCCAGCGCCGCGTGAACAGCCGGCTGCAAACGTTCCACCTCGCGCATGGCGATGTCCCTCTCGAGGAGCGGCTCGACGAACGCGTCGAACTCGCGGTCGTCCACCCGGTTCAGCTCGTCCTGCCTATCGGCTGCGCGCGTGACGATCAAGGTCTCTGCACCCAGCCGCTCCACCCATATTGCCAGCGCCTCGCCGTTCGCCCGATTGATCCGCTCGCCGCGCTGTCCGCGAACCGCGTAGACGATGTGGACTCGTGGTGGCTCCAGCTTCTCGACGACGTCGAAGAACGCGTTGATGCTTTCGGGATGCCCGACCGTGTCATCCAGCAGCGTGAACCGACCCTTGTAGACCACCTCCAGCCGTCGGCGCGGCGGCGCAAAGTCCGCGAGGGCCCTTGTGATCACGTCGGGTGTGGCTCCCGCGAGCATGGCTGCTGTCGCGGCCAGCGCGGCGTTCATCCGGTTGGACTTGCCCAACAGACGGAGTTGGACGTCGAGGCGACCCTCGTCTACCGTGCCGCCATTCGGTCGGGGCACTGGGCGAGGAATGGCGAGGGAGAACTGGCTTCCCTCCGCGGTCGTCATGCCCTCGACAATGCGGGCGTCCGAATCCTGGTCGGTTCCGACACCGACCGCGGTGAGGTCCGGCCGTTTCGCCACCAGAGCCCGCGTAGCCGGATCGTCCCGGTTGAAGACGAGAGGGGCGTCCGGCTCGAGTAGATCGAAGAATCGGCTCTTGGCCTGGACGTATTCCGCGAAACCTCCGTGGTACTCGGAATGTTCGAGGGGGAGCAGGTTGGTGAACAGGCCGATGCGGTAGCGCAGCCCATGGACCCGATCCTGGACCAGCGCATGGGATGTGGCTTCCATGACCACCACCCGGGTGCCGGCCGCGACCAGCCGCGCGAGACCGTGGTGGAGCAGCATCGGATCCGGCGTCGTGTACACCGTCCGGTCAGGTGTTTCGCCCTGGATGCGCAGCCCGAGCGATCCAACGCTGCCCACACGCACGCCTCCCGCATCGAGGATGGCTTCGAGCAACGCAAGCGTGGATGTCTTTCCAGCCGTGCCCGTGATCCCGATGAGTGTGAGGCGATCGGCGGGGCGGCCATGCCACTCGGCCGCCAGCTCGGCCAGCGCCTGTCGCGTGTTGCCCACCCGCACGAGAGGCACGTCGAGGGCGCCGCCGACATCCCGTTCCACGACGATCGCCGCTGCTCCCCGGCGCGCGGCATCGGCGATGAACGCATGGCCGTCGGCGGCGGTGCCCGGCAGCGCGATGAAGAGGTTGCCGGGCCGAACCTCATTGGCCACGGTGACGATATCGGTGATGGTCACATCGGCAGCCCGCCCCGGGCGTACCTCGCCCGTCAACGCACCCAGCAGGTCGTCGAGGGGCCGTTCGCCGTATGACGCAGGCCCAGTGTTGTCGACGGGTGAGGTCATGAAGCGCGCCGCTTGCAAGAGCGGTTCCGCGGCCGGTCTCCGGAACCTGAGCGTGTGACCGGGTATCACGGTTCGAAACTGGAACGGCGACGAAGCTTGCGGCGCATGCCCGGGCATGGGGGCAGCGCCGTCGCGTTTCTATGGCCACAGGATAGGGAGTGAGATGAGGGGGCGAGGACTGCTCGCGGGCCTGACGATCTCGATGCTGGCGGCGGTGCCCGTTCAGGCCGACGTGCCTGTGTCGCTGCGCGGCTCGCTGGACGCGATGACCCGACAGCACGCGATCGCTCTGGAGGCGGGGTACGTATTCGTCCGGACGCCGGCCGAAATGGCCGCGCTCGAGGCGGACGGCGGCCTGGTGCGGCTTCATGGCAACGAGGATTACGGACTCCGCGAAGGCGCCCGCTCCATGGTGGCCCGACCGGAGATGGAGGTTTTCATCGAACGCCTTGCCCGGGACTACAGGGCGGCGTGTGGCGAGAAGCTCATCGTGACCAGCCTGACCCGGCCGCTTAACCGACAGCCCAGGAACGCGCACCGGTTGTCCGTGCACCCCGCCGGGATCGCCGTCGACCTCCGGGTCAGTCGCTCCGTCCAATGCCGCGAGTGGCTCGAGAGCACGTTGATGGACATGGAGGAGCAGGGGCTGCTGGACGGCATTCGGGAGCGGAGCCCGCCCCACTATCACGTAGCACTCTTTCCGGATGCCTACATGGATCACATCGGACCGGTCATCGCCGCCGAGCGATCCGCCGAGCGTGCGCGGGTGATGGCGGCGCGCATCGGCGTGCTCGAGGCAGTCGGGGTCGGTGGCGTCGCAGGCGTACGAAGCGCTTCGGATCACCGTTCGCTCTGGGGCCTCCTGGCAATGCTCCCCGCCGCATTGCTCGCCGTGATTCTTATCGGCCGTGGAAGCCGAGGGTCAATCCGTCGCTGACGGGGCAGAATCCGCGCGGGGCGCGTGCCGCCGAAATCTTCGAGACGGGCCCGCGGGTCGGGGGCCGAAGCGGTTTGGGCTGGGGCGCTGTCCGCAGGAAGTGTTGGTCGCCGGGGGCAGCGATCGGGTGGCGGCGCCAACAGTTCCTGCGGACAGCGCCCTACCGTGCTCAGCGGGCGCAGCCTGGCGAGCCCCCCAACACGGCGCGTCAGCGACGTTCCAGCGCCCTGACCGCGCACCCGGCCAGGACAGCGGCGCCGATAGGGAGGACCGATTCGTCGATATCCATATCTGGCCTGTGAAGCTCCCTGGGTCGATCCGAGGGGGCGGCGCCCAGCCAAAGCAGGGCGCCGGGGGCCTCCGCCAGCAGGATCGCAAAGTCCTCCGTCCCCATCATCGGCTCGGCCTCGGCCACTCCGTCCGGCCCGATGACGTCCTGGGCCACGGCCGCGGCCAGCGCTGTCATTTCGGCATCGTTGATCGTCGGCGGATACCCGTCCCGGATCTCCATCTCGTGGCCGCCGCCCAGCGCATCGGCAACGGCCAGGGCCTGCTCGAGGGCCTGACGCAAGCGTTGGCGGACGGACGGGTCGAAGTAACGAAGCGTGCCATCCATCGAAACGCGGTCCGCCAGGATGTTCTCGGCGGTGCCGCCCCGGATCGTACCTATGGTGAGGACCCCCTGGTCGAGAGGACCGATGCGGCGAGCCACGGCGTTCTGAGCGGCGGTGACCACGTGGGCCGCGAGGACGATGGCATCTACCCCAGCCTCGGGACGGGCGCCGTGGCTGCTCGAGCCGAGCACGTGGGCGGTGAATGTGTCGCTGCCGGCCATGATGGGACCGGAGCGCGTACGTATTCGTCCGGCGGGAAGATGGGGCCCGACGTGGAGCGCGAATAGGGCGCTCACATTGTTCATCGCGCCATTCTCGATCAGGTGGACCGCCCCGCTCCTGTTCTGCTCGTCGGCCCGTTCCTCGGCCGGCTGGAAGAGGAGCCTGACCGTGCCGGGCGGAAGACCACCGCGCTCTGCCTCGGCGGCCAGGAGGCGCGCGGCACCGATGAGCATGGCCGTGTGAGCGTCATGGCCGCACGCATGCATGACGCCAGGCACGGTGGACCGGTAATCGGTCCCGGTGGCCTCTTCAATGGGCAGAGCGTCCATGTCCGCGCGGAGCGCCACCGTCGGGCCGTCACCGGCGTGCAGGTCGGCGATGATGCCCGTTCCACCCAGGCCGGTCCGGGCCTCGAAGCCCAAACGGCGAACGGCGTCGGCGGCCATGGCGGCGGTCCGGTGCTCCTCGAACGCCAGCTCCGGGTGGCGGTGCAGGTCGCGGCGGATTTCGACGAGCTCGGCGTGGAAATATCGGGCTCGTGTGAGGAAGTCTCGCATGACACGGCTGGCTGGAGTACCTTCCGGCGAGCCAATGTACCGGAGCGACGACGACGCCAGCAAGCAGCTCTCCGCAGGGGAGACCCGGCTGACGGAACAGCCGAACCCCCGGAGTGCCCGCATCGATCAGCTTACCACGCTCGAGATCGTGGACCTGATCAATGCCGAGGACCGCATGGTCGCCGCGGCGGTCGCGGAGGAGCGCCGCGAGATTGCGCGGTGCGTCGACCTGGTGGTGGAGTGTTTCAACCGCGGTGGCCGCCTGATCTATGTCGGGGCTGGCACCTCCGGCCGGTTGGGGGTGCTGGACGCGTCGGAAATGCCGCCCACGTACGGCACCGAGCCCCGGATGGTCCAGGGCGTGATCGCCGGCGGCTACGACGCCCTCGTCCGGGCGCAAGAGGGCGCCGAGGACCGGCCGTCCGACGGCGCTGCGGAGATGGACGCACGGGAGGTCGGCCCGGAAGACTTCGTCCTGGGAATCGCGTCGTCGGGCACCACGCCCTATGTGCATGGCGCGCTTGGACGGGCTCGCGAGCGCGGGGCGCGCACGGGGTTCCTACTGTGCACCTACCCGCCGCGGCACCTCAGCGAGGTTCATGACGTGGTGATCGCGCCACTGGTTGGACCCGAGGTGATCACGGGATCGACCCGGATGAAGGCGGGCACGGCCACGAAGATGGTCCTCAACACGATCACCACGTCGGCCATGGTCCGGCTCGGCAAGGTGTATGGGAATCTCATGGTGGACCTCCAGGTCACGTGCGAGAAGCTGCGGGACCGGGGTGAGCGCATCCTCATGCAGGTAATCGGGATCGATCGTCCCGCGGCGGAGCGGCTCCTGGATAGTGCCGACGGGCACGTGAAGACGGCGATCGTCATGGGCTGCCTGGACGTGGACCGGGCCGAGGCCCGGCGTCGGCTGGTGGAGGCGGGTGGGGTGATCACCCGCGTCACGGGCGACCTGTGCGGACCCCCCGGCGCCGCGTTCGACGACGCGGATCCCGCGCGGGAGACCACCACGTGAAAGTGGTGGGGCTGATGTCGGGAACGTCTCTCGACGGGATCGATGCGGCGCTGGTGGAGCTCGATGGCGACGGCGCCGCGGTGGACTGGCGGCTCGTCATGTTCGAGACATTCCCGTACTCGCGGGACCGCCGGGCGGAAATCCACGCTGCCATCGCGAACGGCGGTCTTCCCGCGCTGACCGAGCTGCACGCACGGCTCGGTGAGTGGTTCGCGGAGGCGGTGCTGGAGGTCTGCCGGGCCGCGGGCGAGGACCCGGCGTCGATCGACGTGATCGGATCCCACGGGCAGACGGTCTGGCACATCCCACCGGAGGGCGGGGTCCGGGGGTCGACGCTCCAGCTGGGGTGTCCGGCCACCATCGCGGAGCGGACCGGTGCCCCGGTCGTGAGCGACCTGCGGAGCCGGGACATGGCGG
>CAYXJH010000057.1:0-13658 GCA_964465415.1 uncultured Gemmatimonadaceae bacterium | reverse complement strand
CGGGGAACTGAACACCCAGCGGAGGGACCATGGCCCAGATCGGACCGTTGAGATTCAAGCGCACTCCCGAGCCCGTGCGGCGCCAGATCGAGATGGCCGCAGCGGCCGCGTGGGAGTCCGTCGTCAACGCACACGCCCTCCATGCCGCACGCTTCGTCGCGCTCACGGCGCACCGCCTGGCCTTCGACCAGGCCGTCGACCGCTACCTGTCCGAGATGGACGTCCGGGACCCGACGGCCTCCGCGGTCCGATCCCGCGTCCTGGTCCGCCTCGAGCAGACCACCCCGGCCCCGGGCACCGAGTCCGAACAGGCCGAACCGGCTGGTGATGGGGACAACGCCGCGAACGATTCCAGTGTCGGAGGCCTGAAGCGATTCCGGCCGGACATCGTCGCCAGGGGGATCGCCCGCAAGGTGCGCGAGAACGAGGCGTTCGAGGAATGGGTCCGCCTGGCCATCGCACGCGCCGAAGAAGGCGTGCTGCTGGCTCACATTGACAACGCCGTCGGCTTCACCGCGATTCTCCACGGCCACATCGGCCTCGACGAGGCCGTCGAGGACTACATCGACATGATGCGCATCACCGGAGGCCGCGCCCAATCGGTCTACCAGCGCACCATGGCTAAGCTCGCCGATCTGCACTTGCCGCAGTACCCGTGACGCGGGACGCGTGACCCCAGACCGCGAAACGCGAAACCCGAAATCCGCGGCTCGGGTCTCGGGTTGACCCTTTGCTGTCACGCCCATACTTTCCAAGGCTGTTGCGACTGGGCGGGTGATCACGCGGACTCGGATGCCAGAAGACAGTTTCTACGGTCCAATGATGCTCCTCTCGGGCTCGGCCAATCGGCCGTTGGCCGAGGAGATCTCTTCCGTGCTGGACGTACCGCTGACGGACGCGAGCGTGTCCCGGTTCGCGGATGGTGAGATTTTCTGCCGCCTGAACGAGAACGCACGCGGCCGGGACGTGTTCATCATCCAACCGACGCCGCCGCCTGCCGACAACATCATGGAGCTGTTGTTGCTGACGGATGCGGCAAAGCGCGCGTCGGCGGAGCGCGTCACGGCGGTGATGCCGTACTACGGGTATGCGCGCCAGGACCGGAAGGATCAGCCGCGGGTGGCGATCGGGGCCAAGCTGCTGGCCAACCTGATGGTGGCGGCGGGAGCGGACCGCGTGCTGGGGATCGATTTCCATACGCACCAGCTCCAGGGCTTCTTCGACGTGCCGGTGGACCATTTGTACGCCGCGCCCGTGCTGACCGGCTACTTCCGGCAGAAGGGTCTGGCGGACCTGGTAGTGGTGGCGCCCGACGTGGGTGCGGCGAAGATGGCGCGAGGCTTCGCCCGGCGGATCGACGCGTCCTTCGCGATCATCGACAAGCGGCGGCCGACGCCGAACGAGGCGGAGGTCCTGAACCTGGTCGGTGAGGTCAGGGACCGGACGTGCATCATCGTCGACGACATGATCGATACGGCCGGGACGATGTCGAGTGTCGTCGAGGCGTTGAAGCAGCGGGGGGCCACGGAGGTGTATGTCGCCGCGACCCATCCCCTGCTCTCGGGTCCCGCTGTGCAGAGATTGCAGGACGCGCCGGTGAAGGAAGTGGTAGTCACGAACACGCTCCACGTACCCGAGGAGCGGCGGTTCGACAAGCTGCGGATCCTTTCCGTGGCCCCGTTGCTGGCGACGGCGGTCGCGAACACCCACTCGAACGAGTCGGTGAGCAAGCTGTTCGATTGAGGAGAGAGAAGCATGGCGGAGAATGCGACATTGAAGGCGGCGCTACGGACGGAGACGGGAAAGGGCGCAATGCGGCGTCTACGTCGCGACGGCCGGATCCCGGCGGTGGTCTACGGCCGAGGCGAGGAGACGCGACCCCTGTCGCTGGACGCGCACGAGTTCGAGATGCTGGTCAAGCAGCACTCCCTGGACACGACGCTCGTCGAGCTGTCTATCGAGGGGGGTGGCAGGAAGGGGTCGCGGGTCCGGACCCTCGTGGCGGAGGTGCAGTCGCACCCCTACAAGCCGCAGATCCTGCACGTGGACTTCCAGCAGATCCACGCCGGTGAGCGTGTCACGGTGCAGGTCCCCATCCGGCTCCACGGCACACCCGCCGGCGTGCGGGCGGGCGGTGTGCTCCAGCATGTGCTCCATGACATCGAGCTGGAGTGCACCGTGGAGGAGATCCCCGAGTCGTTCGATGTCGACGTGAGCGCCCTGGAGATCGGTGACAGCGTGCACGTCTCCAACCTCACCGTCCCTGCTGACGTGGAGCTCCTGATCGACGAGACCCGGACCGTGTGCACGGTGGCGCCGCCGACGGTGCTCGAGGTGGCGGAGCCGGCCGAGGCTGAGGCGGAGCCGGAGCTGGTCGGCGAGGAGGCCGAGGAGGCCGAAGCCGCCGGGGAAGGCGAATCCGGGGAAGGGTCCGAAGACGAGTAGGTGAAGGTGATCGGCGGGCTGGGCAACCCTGGCCCGAAGTACGAGTCCACGCGACACAATGTCGGCTGGTGGCTGGTGGACCGGCTGAACCAGGAGTGGAAACTGGGTGCGTTCCGCCCCAGTGGTGATGCCCTGGTCGCGCACGGGTTCGTCACTGGCCAGGAGGTCCTGTTGCTGAAGCCGGTGACGTTCATGAACCGGAGCGGCGGAGCCCTCGCCCCGGCTCGCACGGATCCGACCGTGGACATCGAGCAGGACGTGCTGGTGGTGGTCGATGACGCGGCGCTCGGCGTAGGCCGGGTCCGCATGCGACCGGGCGGCAGCCACGGGGGCCACAACGGTCTCCGGTCCGTGGAAGACGCCCTGGGCACGCGGAACTATGCCAGGCTCAGGATCGGGGTCGGGCTGCCGCCGGACGGCGTAGACCTGGCCGACTGGGTCCTGTCTCCGTTCGACGAAACGGACGAGCAGGCGATCCTGGACCTGATGCCGGAGCTGGTCCGCGCGGTCCGGACGTGGATGGAGGACGGGATCGAAGCGGCCATGAGCCGCCACAATCGATGAACCAGAGCGGCCGTGGCTGTTCGGAACGGGGCGCGGGCAGGGTGCCGCGCGTATCCGTACCCGGGCGCCGGAAGCGGCCGCGGGAAAAGAGACGGAGGAGCCGGTGACGGAACTGGTTGGGTGGGCCCAGTGGTCGCCACTGCTGGGCATCGTGGGCCTGCTGGTCGCGCTCGGTCTGTACTACTACGTGCGTGGACAGTCTGCGGGCACGGAGCTCATGCAGGAGCTGAGCGATCGGATCCACGAGGGCGCCATGGCGTTTCTCAGGCGGGAGTACACGGTGCTGGCGGTCTTCGTCGTGATCGTGGCCGCGCTCCTGTTCCTTGCCATCGGCATGAATACCGCGCTGGCCTACATCTCCGGTGCCCTGAGCTCGGTGCTGGCCGGGTTCTTCGGGATGAAGGCGGCGACGCGGGCGAACGTCCGGACGACGGCGGCGGCGAAGGAGTCGGGGCAGGGCAAGGCGTTGCGCGTGGCCTTCTTCGGCGGTTCCGTGATGGGTCTCTCGGTCGCCGCGCTCGGCCTGGTCGGCATCGGAGGCTGGTACTGGGTGTACGGCGCGGCTGCCGTAACGGGCGCCGAGTTCCGGGCGTTCGCGGAGATCATCAGCGGGTACGCCATGGGGGCCAGCACCATTGCGCTGTTCGCTCGTGTGGGTGGCGGGATCTTCACGAAGGCGGCGGACGTGGGCGCGGACCTGGTGGGGAAGGTCGAAGCGGGGATCCCCGAGGATGACCCGCGCAACCCGGCGACGATCGCGGACAACGTGGGGGACAACGTCGGCGACGTGGCGGGAATGGGCGCGGACATCTTCGAGAGCTACGTCGGCAGCATCATCGCCACGATCGCCATCGGCGCGTCGAGTGCCCTCTATGCCGCCAACCGGGTGGAGGCGGTCGCACTGCCGCTGCTCGCGGTGATGGTCGGCCTGCTGGCATCCCTGGTCGGAATCGGGCTCATGAAGGTTCTGGAGCGGGCCAACCCGGCCTCCGCGCTGCGGAACGTGACGCTGATCGCGGCCGCGCTGTTCCTGGTCGTCATGTATTTCGTGGTACGGGCCCTGGGCTTCGAGATCTTCGATCCGATCACCGCCCAGGCATATCCGTCGACCGGTCCGTTCTGGGCCCTGCTCGCCGGCACGGTGGTCGGGACCGCCATCGGGCTGGTGACCGAGTACTACACCGCCGCCCGACCGATCCGGAAGATCGCCGAGGCGAGCGAGACGGGCTCCGCGACCAACATCATCTCCGGCCTGGCGGTCGGCATGGAGTCCACCGTGATCCCCGTCCTGCTGATCGCGACGGCCATCGGTATATCATTCTTCTTCGCCGGGCTGTACGGGATCGGGATCGCCGCCGTGGGAATGCTTGCCACCGTGGGTGTGACCATGTCCGTAGACGCCTACGGTCCCATAGCCGATAACGCGGGCGGGATCTCGGAGATGAGCGGTCTCGGCCCCGACGTGCGCAGCATCACCGACGGTCTGGACGCCATCGGGAACACGACGGCGGCGATCGGCAAAGGCTTCGCCATCGGCTCCGCGGCCCTCACGGCGCTGGCCCTGTTCAGCGCGTACGCGACGGCCGTGGGCCTGCAGCTTACCGGTCTCAACATCCTGGATCCGCAGGTGACGATCGGGCTGCTCATCGGCGGAACCCTCCCGTTCTTCATCGCCGCACTCACCATGACCGCGGTAGGCCGTGCCGCCGCCGGCATGGTGGAGGAGGTGCGCCGCCAGTTCAGGGAAATCCCCGGCATCATGGACGGCACGGGGAAGCCGGACAGCGCGCGGTGCGTCGACATCTCGACGCGGGCCGCGCTCCGCGAGATGATCCTCCCCGGCACCGTCGCGGTGCTGGCACCCGTCGTGGTCGGCTACTTCAGCATCCTGGCGTTGGGTGGGATGCTGGCCGGTGCGACGGTAACGGGCGTGCTGCTGGCCCTGTTCATGGCGAACGCCGGTGGGGCCTGGGACAACGCCAAGAAGTATATCGAGGCGGGGGCGCACGGGGGCAAGGGCTCCGAGCCTCACAAGGCCGCGGTCGTGGGCGATACCGTCGGCGACCCGTTCAAGGACACGTCCGGGCCGTCGCTCAACATCCTGATCAAGCTGATGAGCGTGGTCGCCCTCGTGCTGGCGCCCTGGTTCGTCCAGATCCACGGCACCGCGCCAGCCGGCGATACGGTGTCGCTGCTCCAGGGGCTCCGCCACCTGCTCGCCGGCCTGCTCGGCTGAACCGGCCGGCTTCCTATGGACGGTCCCGCTCCGGCGGGGCCGTCCGTGTTTTCCGGGGTCGCCACGCTCACCCGACCTGTCCGCGCCCTAAGCGGAACCCTGGATCTGGCGGGTGAGCGCCGGTGTCTCACCCACCAGACGAGCGTACAGCGCCAGCTGGCCCCGGTGATAGCTTTCATGCTCGACCGCATGATTCAGCCAAGCCAGCCGGCTGCCCCGTGCCCCGTCGAAGCGCCGGATGGCCTGGAGCATCGCCAGTTCGCCAGCCGACCGGATCCGGTCACGGTCTTCCTCTCCGCTGTCCCGGAGCAGCGCGATCAGCGCTGCCTTCGATCGGTCCGCGGGCGGGTCCCCCGCATGTTCCTGGAGGTGGTCGAGATAGGATTGTCGTGTAAAGTCGCCATCGGGTCGGGCCAGCTCGCCCGCCGCCATGCGGCCGGACGCGACGAGATGGATGATCAGCTCCGTTACGGTGCGGCTCGCTTCGGCCGGGCGGAACCCGTATCGGTCCTCCGGGATCACCTCGGCCTCCGCGATCACGCCGGCCCGGGTGTATTCCCAGGCCTCGAGCGCTTCGTCCAGCAGCGAGCTCAGCATGGTATGCTCAACGGTTGAAGTGATCGTGCACGGTCCGCGCGATCTCGCCGGCGAGGCGGTACGCCGCGTTGTCCACCCCGAACGACGTATCGGCGTTCTCACGCGTCATGACACAGACCGCCACCGGCGTCGCCGGCGTATACAGGATCCCGCAATCGTTCCGGGCCTGCGACACCGCTCCGCTCTTGTTGGCGACCCGGACGTCTGGCGGCAGCAGCCTGCGGAGCAGCTGCCCGTCCTGGTTCGCCATGAGCATTCGCAGCGCGAGCGAGTCCATGCCCGGTGAGACCGCGCGCCCTTCGTGCAGCATCGTCAGTAGCTGAACGGTCTCGTCGGGCGTCGTCACACCGAGCCCGTAGACCACCGACGAGTCCATGGCGATGGACGTCTCGCGACGGAACGTCTTCGAGTGGATCTTGGTGTGGGGCAGTCCAAGTCGCTCCATTTTGTCCCAGACCGGGCGGATGTCAATCTTGTCCAGGATCAGGTTGGTCGCCGTGTTGTCCGATATCGTGATCATCAGCCACGCCAGGTCCTCCAGCGTGAGCGTGGTACCGGACGCCATGTGATGCAGGACCCCCGAGCCGCCGACACGGTCGCGGGCGACCATCGTGACCCGCTCGTCCAGCGCAGCACGCCCTTCCGCCACCTCGTCGAGCAGCGTGACCAGCACGGCGATCTTGATGAGTGACGCGGAGGGGAACGTCTCGTTGCCACGGAGCGACACCGAGCTGCCGGTGCCGAGGTCGCGCACGCTGATGCCGACGACGCCGTCGTGACCCGCCGTCAGCCGTTCGAGCGCCTGGCGAAGGGTCGCCGTGTCCGGCGCGAGCGGGGCATGCGACGTCGGAATCGGGGACGCCGGCGCCGTCGCGTTCACCAGCAGTAGGGCGAGGGCAAGGGCCGATACGACCGTAACGGCGCAGCGGGCGGGACTCGACATGAGGGCGCTCCACTGAATGATCGATGGACGACCAGTGCACATAGTCCCGTCGACGCACGGCCCTGTCAACCGGCCGACGCACAAAGGGAACGTCGCTGGGTAGAAGTGTGCCGTTCGAGCTCGTATCCAATACCTGAATCCGGTTCTACATAGAATGCCGAATCTGAAGCTGGGCATCGTCGGACTGCCCAACGTAGGGAAGTCCACGCTGTTCAATGCCCTCACCGAGGCCGGTGCCGACGCGGCCAACTACCCGTTCTGCACCGTAGACCCCAACGTGGGGGTGGTCGAGCTGCCAGATCCCCGCCTGGATCTCCTGGACGCCCGGGTCAGGCCAAAGGCCAAGGTGCCGACGACGGTCACGTTCGTCGACATCGCCGGCCTGGTGGAAGGCGCGTCGGAAGGCGAGGGGCTGGGGAACCGGTTCCTCGCCAACATCAGGGAGGTCGACGCCATCGTCCACGTCGTCCGGTGCTTCGAGAACCCGGACGTCATGCACGTCCTAGGCAGCGTCGACCCGGTCCGCGACCGCGAGATCATCAATACCGAGCTGGTCCTGGCCGACTTGCAGTCCATCGAGCGCCGCCTGGCCCGGGTCGAGAAGGTCGCCCGCAGCGGGGACCGGGATGCGAAGAAGGAGGAGTCGCTTCTCCGGCGCCTGGATCAGCTCCTGGGAGAAGGCAAGCCCGCCCGGCTCCTGTCCCCGGACACGCCAGAAGAAGCACGGCGACTCAGAACCTACCAGCTGTTGACCCGCAAGCCCGAGTTGTACGTGGCCAACGTTTCGGAGGACGACGTCCTGGCCAGCGCGGACGCGCCCGACGGTGACATCGGCGCGTACAATCCCTATGTCCAGGCGCTACGCGAGGCTATCGAGCGCGACCACGAGCCCGCCGCGGTCGTCGCCCTCGCCGCCGGCATGGAAGCCGAGATCCTGGCCCTCGATCCCGCCGACCGCCAGGAGTACCTCGCGGACCATAATCTCGAGGAGCCCGGCCTGTACCGGCTCATCCACGCCGGCTACCGCCTCCTCGGACTCATCAGCTTCTTCACCGTCGGACCCAACGAGGTCCGTGCCTGGACCGTCCGCCGCGGCACCACCGCCGCACAGGCCGCCGGAGAGATCCACACCGACTTCGAGCGCGGCTTCATCCGCGCGGAGACCATCGGCTGGGACGCGTTCGTCGCCGCCGGCTCGGAGAAAGCCGCACGGGAGCAGGGCCTCATGCGTGCCGAAGGTCGGGAGTACGCCGTGGCGGACGGCGATATCATCCTGTTCCGGTTCAACGTCTGAACGCCACACGACGAGGCGGAGCCCGGCCGGACCCCGCCCCGTCCAGTGGGATCGTCATCGACGCTGATACACCATCCGCTCCGGGAATGCCACGCTGCGCACCGTGCAGCGATCCTCGACCAGGTCGAGGGTCACACGGTTGTTCGCGTAGGAGTAGTCCCAGATGGACTCCTCACCGGCGCATGGACCCTCATCATCCGTCATACGAAGCCGGCCATCGCTGTCCACCCAATGCCGGCCGGTGACGATCTCATCACCCATCCGCGCGGAGAACGCGTACTCGTTGATGGTCACGGCGTTGTAGACTTCCGGCTCGGGCTCCACGAGCACATAGCCGCCGTGGGGCACATCCGTAAGCGGCGTCCGCGTCGCGGGAACGCACGCGCTCGCCGCCAGTGTGAGCAGAACGGCAGGGGCAATGTTGCCAATGATCCGCATGGATTCTCCCTCCGAACAGGGTTTCCGGTTCGAGCGATGGTCCGGCGAGCAAAGCTCGTGCCTTCGCTGCTACAGCCACACCAGACGTGGTTCGGGCACTGGACGTCGATCGCTTGACCGGCTAGCTTCTGAGGCTCTTTGATCCCGCTCCACCCGCCGGGTGGGGCCGACACGACCATGGGAGAGAGACGTGAGAGAGTACGAGCTCGTCTACATCTTCGACCCGGCCCTTTCAGAGGACCAGGTCAACGAGAAGCTGGAGCGGTATCACCAGCACATCACCGACGGCGGCGGTGAGATCACCGCGGTCGACCACTGGGGCAGGCGCCAGCTCGCCTATCCGATCCGCAAGAAGACCTCCGGCTACTACGTGGTGGTCCAGTTCACGGCGCCGACCGACGGCCTTCCCGAGATGGAGCGCACGCTGAAGCTGGACGAGGAGCTGGTGCGATATCTCATCGTGCTGAGTGAGGGCGAACCTACGGCGCCGATGTCCATCGCGACCCGGGAGCCGCGCCGCGATGATGACGATGATGATGAGGACGAAGTAGACGAGGAGGATGACGACTGATGGCCCGTGGAAGACTGAAGCCATGCCCCCTGTGTGAATCGGGCATCCGGCAGATCAACTACAAGGATGAGCACACCCTGTCGCGGCTGATGACCGATGCGGGCAAGATCATGCCTCGTCGGATGACGGGCATGTGCGCGCGGCACCAACGACAGGTGGGAACGGCGATCAAGCGGGCCCGGTACCTGGCACTGGTCCCGTACACGCACGTCTACGAACTCTGACGTGGAGACGCGGGGACCGGGTTGGCCGACGGTCCTCGGGCTGGCGCTGGTGGTGATCACCTTTTCGGTGCTTCACCCGTTGCAGATGGTGCTGATCCCGCTGGCCCTGCTCCTGGTCGCGTTGCCGCCGCGAGGGGTCGGCGCCACGGTGCTCGCCATCGCGCTGACGGTGCTGGTGTTCATGGGTCCGCGCGGCACTCTCTGGTATGTGGAGCGAGGCTGGGCCCTGTTGCTCGCCGGCTGGTTCGTTGTTCTGGTCGTGGCATGGCCGCGGGCGTCGTTTACGAGCCGCGCGGTGGCCGCTACGGCGGCTGCGATGGCGTCGGCCGGCGTCGTCATCCTGCTGCAGGGCGGCTGGGCGGCGCTGGACCATACGATCGCGTCACAGTATCGGGATATGGCGGAGGCGGTCGGTCGGGCGTGGCCAGGGTCTGCGTCGGAGAGCGCGGCGGTGGTCGCGTGGGCCGGCGATGTGCCGGCACGGCTGTTTCCGGCGCTCACCGCGATCGGATCGGTGGCGGCGCTAGCGGTGGCCTGGTGGACGTTCGGTCGGGTGTCGGGCGGGGCAAGGCCTCTCGGTCTGTTGACCGAGTTCAGGTTTCCCGACGCCCTCCTGTGGGTGCTGATCGGGGGTGTCGCGCTGCTGCTGATCCCGCTGGCGGGGTGGGCACCGCGCCTCGGCTCGAACCTGGTCGTCTTCATGGGAGCGCTGTATGCGCTCCGCGGACTGGCCGTGATGGTGGCGCTCGTGCTGGCCATGGTGGGCACGCAGGTCGGGGTACTGGTCGCGCTCGGCGTTGTGGCGATCGTCCTGTACCCCATCGTGGTGGCCGGGACCGTGCTGTTGGGAGTGACGGATACGTGGCTGGACCTGCGGTCCGGTCGCCGAGCGGTGAACGACGAAGGTTGAGGGAGTGAGACATGAAAACGGTGAAGGTGATTCTGCGCGAGAACGTTCCTGCGCTGGGCGAGGCGGGCGAGATCGTCGCGGTCAAGGCGGGGTACGCCCGGAACTACCTGCTGCCGCGCGATCTGGCGTACGAAGCGACGGAAGCGAGCGTCCGCCGGCTGGAGCAGGAGCGCGAGCGGGCAGAGCAGCGTGCGCGGCGGGATTTCCTGGAGGCGCGGCGTCGAGCCTCTCAGATCGAGGAGTTGTCCTTGACGTTCCACGCGCGCGCCGGTGAAGAGTCCAAGCTGTTCGGATCGATCACGACAGCGGACATCGCGGATCGGTTGAAGGAACAGGGCTTGGACTTCGAGGTGGACCGCCGGCAGGTCGAGCTCGACGAGCCGATCAAGTCGCTGGGCGTGTACAACGTCCCGATCCGCCTGCACGCCGAGGTCCGCCCCGAGGTCAAGGTCTGGGTCATCAAGGAGGAGTAGGCGGTCCGGATGTCAGCCCACGGACGCGAGAATCCCGATCCGGGCCACGACGGGCTATCCGCCGCAGACCTCCGGCCCGAGGTTGCCGCGGCGGTGGAGTCCGCCCGCGACCGCAAGGCGCGGGACCTGGTAGTGCTCGACCTGCGCGGGTTGTCGACCGCGACGGACTTCTTTCTGATCGCGACGGGCACGTCCGACACGCACGTGCGGTCCATCGCTGAGCACATCATCGACGAGTTGAAGCACCAGGGCGCGCGCCCCGATCACTCGGAGGGACTGCGCGGGGCAAGGTGGGTCCTGCTGGACTACATAGACTTCGTGGTCCACGTATTCCACCCGGACGCGCGAGCGTTCTATCAGCTGGAAGTCCTGTGGGGGGATGCGCCGCGCCTGGATGTGGGGTCGGAGGCCTGAGGGCGGCGGGCTGACGATTCGCCTGACCTTCGCCTCCGCGGCCAGGGCAGGGGTCCTGTTATCGTGATCCGACCGCATGTATCATTAGGCGCCCGTCGAGTGAAGGACCCGAACCTGTCGCTTCCATGAGCTCCGACGCCAACGCCGACGCCGACCGTCCACCGCACGGCCAGGACCCCACCCTGTACGACGTCCCCGTGGCCGTGACCGATCCGGACGAGCCACTCCTCCTCGTCATCGGCGATCCGGCTGGAGGCGCCGTCGATGCGGCCCTCGGCCTTGCTGACGCTCGCGCGACGAGTGGGCGTCCGACGATCCTCGCGGATGCCAGCATCGACGAGCCCGTCCTGCATCGCCGGCTCGGCGTCGAGAATCTCGAAGGCCTCGCCGACCTGTTCCTCTTCGGTGCGTCGATGTCCCGGGTCCTTGCTCGTCCGGCCGGCCGCGACTTCGACTTCATCCCAACTGGCGCGTACGTGGCGGATCCTGCGGGCGTGTTCGATAGCGCCCGCTGGGACAGGATCGCGGACGAGCTCAGGGCGAAGGGCTCGCTGCTCATGCTCTTCGCGCCGCCCGGCTCCGACATTGCCGCGACGCTGTCACGCCGCGTGCACCGGGCGGTCCTCGTCGGGACGGAATCCAACGCGACGAGGCTCGCTGCCGGCCTGGACGACCGGTGCCTGGTCCTCGGCTTCGTAGACCCCGTGCCGCTCGGAGCGGACCCGGGCCCGCTGCCGCCGCTGACGGACACACAACGGGAGCAGTTATCCGAGCCACCGGTGACTCCCCCGGGGCCGAGGCGGCGACCCGTGCCCGCGGGGATTCTGGGTGCGGCCCTTATCGCCGCCCTCCTGATCATGGCGGCCGGGTGGTTCCTGTACCGGGGATACATGGCGCAGGACGATCAGCCGACCGTCGTCCAACCGGGGGCGGCTCCGGAGCCCGAGCCTGTGGCGCGCGGGGAACCGGTGGAAACCCCCATCCCCATATCGGTGGCTGTGGAGGCGCATCAGGACCTGACCAGCGCAAGGGAGCGGGTTGCAGCCCTGCGGAGGGCGGAGCCGTCCATCGAGTTCTACCTGGCGCCGGTGGCGGTCAGCGGCGCTGTGTACTACCGACTGCTTGCCGGCCCCGTGGCGGACCGGGACAGCGGCACCGCGTTGCTGCAGCGGCTGGTCGATGCCGGTCACAAGACAGCGTTCGACACCTGGGCCGTCCGGCCTACCGAGTACGCGTTCCTCCTGGGCGAGCACGATACCGAAGAAGAGGCCCGGCGACAGGTCGACTCGCTGGCCGGAAACGAGGTGCCGGCCTACGTCGTCCAGGTCCGACACTCACCCGGTCAGCCCCGATACCGCGTGTACGGCGGCGCGTTCGAGACGGTCATGGAGGCGGAGGTAATGGCCGAAATCCTCCGCGCGTCGGACGTCGAGGGCCAACTCGTGCCCCGTACCGGCGAGCCCATTCGATGAAGGTGCGGAAGCTCAGGCTGCACGGGTTCAAGTCGTTCGCGGATCGGACCGAGCTCGAGTTCCATGACGGCGTGACCGCGATCGTCGGACCGAACGGGTGTGGCAAGTCCAACATCAGCGATGCCATCCGCTGGGTGCTGGGGGAGCAGCGCCCTACGGCGATTCGGGGCTCCCGGATGGACGAGGCGATCTTCCAGGGGACTCAGGCCCGCCGGGCCGTGAGTCGGGCGGAGGTCGGTTTGGTCGTGGACAACGCCGACCGGCGCCTGGCGGTGCCGCACCAGGAAGTGGAGATCCGCCGCACGGTCCACCGGGAAGGCGGCAGCGACTACGAGCTGAACCGGAAGAGTGCCCGGCTCAAGGACATCCTGGACCTGTGCCGGGATACGGGGCTCGGCGCCAACGCCTACGCCATCATCGAGCAGGGCATGGTCGATTCCCTGCTCTCCGACCATGCCGACGAGAGGCGCCAGGTCTTCGAGGAAGCGGCCGGGATCGGACGCTACAAGGACCGCCGGAAGGTAGCCATCCGCAGGCTCGAGGCCGCCGAGTCCGATCTGTCCCGTCTCGATGACCTGGTGTCGGAAGTCGATTCGAAGGTGCGCAGCCTGTCCAGGCAGCGGCGCCGGGCGGAGCGCTATCAGGAGATGCGGGACCGGCGTCTCGCGGTGGAGGTCACCGTGGCGGGCCTTCAACTCCGGGAGCTGGCCGAATCGGTGTCCGGCGTCCAGGCGCGGCTCGCGGAGCTGAACGAGCTCGAGCCAGGTGCCCGTGCCCAGCTGAGCACGACCGAAGCTGAGCTCGAGCGGCGTAAATTGGAAGGCTCGGAGGTCGCCCGCGAGCGAGGTCGTTTCGCTACGGAGCTGGACGAGATCAACCGCCGGACCGCGGACCGGGAGCGTGAGCTGGCGGTGGCGGAGGAGCGGCGCGTCCATTCAGAGCGCCGCCTCCAGCAGATCGGCGCTGAACGGATCGAGCTGCGCCAGCGGGTGGCCGCCTTGCATGAGGAGATCGACCAGCTCGCGGTCGAGCTGACGACGCGGCGGGAGTCGGTCACCGGGCTCGGCGCACAGGTCA
>CAYXJH010000056.1:0-13891 GCA_964465415.1 uncultured Gemmatimonadaceae bacterium | reverse complement strand
GTCGGCGAGGATCCCAGCGGCGGGACCCGTCCGGCCGGTCTGGTCCGCGACCAGGCGGGCCATGGCCAGCGCCACCAGGTGCTCCGTGCCCGGGCGCGCGGCCAGCCAGCGATCGGCGTTCAGATCCGTCAGCGATTGGTGTGGCGTGACGCTGATGAAACGCCCACGACGACCGCCGGCGAAGGCCCTGGACTCGACGAAGTCGTGGGCATACTCGACCGGCGACAACCACGTCTCCATGAAGTCGGCGCCGAAAGACACGACCACGTCGGCGCGGGAAAAGTCGTGGACCGGCAGCGCGTCCCTGCCGTACAGCATCCCGTAGGCTGCGCGGATCGCCTCATGGCCGAACGGATCGTACACGACCCGTCGCACGTCCATCGCCTCGCACCATGTATCCAGCAGCCGATCCATGCTCCCGGGCTCCGGCCGGGTGAGGAAGACCGCGCCGCCTGCCGCGCCCGACAGCGCCTCCGCGAGCGACTGCTCCGCCCTGTCCCAGCTGATCCTGGCCCAGCCCGCGCCGTCGCGTTCCCGAACCAACGCCTGTGGGATCCGGTCGGGGTCGTAGAGACCGTGCAGGGACGCCTGGCCCCGGGAGCACAGGCGGCCGTGCGAGATAGGCGACTCGGGATTCCCCTCCGCCTTGATCGCCCGTCCCTCCCGGGTCCGGACCGTCATGCCGCACCCGGCCGGACACTCCCGGCACGTGGTGCGGTACCAGGTCGACGTGCCGGGGACGATCTCCTCCGGCTGGACCAGGTAGGGGATGAGTCGTTCGGGCTCGGTCGCGCAGGCGGAGACGGCCGCGCCGGCACCCGCGACGCCGAGTACTTTGAGGAAGTCCCTGCGTTCCATTCCGTTGCCGTTCGATGACATGCTTTCGGCTCAGTAGTGGCAGACGGAGCAGTCGGTGCGCACGTCACGCTCCCTGTGGCAGTCGAGGCACCAGCCCATACGGAGCGACTCCGCCTGCTCGAGCACCGTCATGGTCTCGACCGGGCCGTGGCACTCCTGACACTCGACGCCGGCGTTCACGTGCATCATGTGGGGGAACCGGGCATGGTCCGGGAGCTTGTGGACCCGGACCCACGGGATCTGCTCACCGGCGTTCCAGTACGCGGTCAGCACGCGAACGCCCGGACTATCGGCGGCGACCATCGGCACACCGCCGGGCAGATGACAGCCTGCGCACACTTCCATGGAGGGGATGCCGGCCGAGATGGAGCGGTCGGCCGACGAGTGGCAGTACAGGCAGGGGATTTCGTGGGTGCCCGCGTGAATGTCGTGTGGGAACGGAATGGGCTGTTCAACCGGCCCGCGCGTCGATCCGCCCGCTACGACCACACCCACCGCGACCAACGCCACGATCGCCAGGAATATGAGGGTCCCTCGTCCCATCCGCTATCGAGTAAGGGGTCCCGTGGTGGACCCGACTACAACGATGCCGGCGTTCCCCCGACCGGCTGAAGAGGCGGCAATATTGACACGGCGCTTCCCGGGGCGCAACCCCGGCCGGCGTCCGGGAATCCAGCGGGTGCGGCGAGTCTCAATCCGGGGGTCGTGTCACCCCAGCGGCCCCTCGGGATCGGACGCGCCGTGCACCGTCGCCCGCCTGTTCGGCCGATCGCGCTGAGCCTCCCCTTTCAGGCGGACGGGCAGGTCGATGGTGAATCGGGAGCCTCCGCCGTACTGGCTCTCCACCTCGATGTTCCCATCGAGCAGGGCGATGAGCTTGCGCGTGATGGAGAGCCCGAGTCCGGTCCCGCCGTATTCCCGGGTCGGGGACTGGTCCACCTGCCTGAAGTCTTCGAAGATCTTGTCCAGGTCTTCTTCCTTGATCCCGATCCCCGTGTCCTCGACCACGATCCTGATCCGGTCCGCACCACCGGTCCGGCCCAGTAGGCTCACGCTCCCCGTCGCGGTGAACTTCACGGCGTTGGAAAGGAGGTTCAGGAGGATCTGCTTCAGCTTGGTCCGATCCGTGAAGAGCGGCGGCACCGCTTCGTCGACCTCGAGACGGAACTTCAGGTCCTTCTCCCGGACCAGTGGCGCTACGGACTCCGCCAACTCGCCGAGGACGTGCTTGAGCGGCACCTCCTCGAGATGGACCGGCATCTTCCCGGCCTCGATCTTCGAGAGGTCCAGGATGTCATTGATGAGGTCGAGCAGGTGCTGGGATGCCACGTTGATCTTGTTCAACGCGTTCTTCTGTTTGTCCGTCAGCTCCCCGTAGATCTCCTCCCGCATCAGGGATGTGTAACCCAGCACGGCGTTGATCGGCGTGCGCAGCTCGTGGCTCATGCTGGCCAGGAACTCACTCTTCAAGCGGGACGCCTTCTCCAGTTCACGGCTCTGCCACTCCAGGCGGCGGTTTCGCTCCTCCAGCTCCAGGGTGGCCGTCCGGATCCGGTTCTCCAGCTCTTCGTTGAGCTCGCTGAGCTCCCGCGCCAGACGCTCGTTCTCCACCACCTGCGTCAGGTCGTGGATCACGCTCACGATCGCGGACGGCTCACCGCGCGAGTTCATGATCTTGCTGCTCACGACCTCGACCGGGAACTCCGTGTCCGTGTCCGGGTCATGCAGCTCGACCTTCTCCACCCGCCGGTGCTCGGGCCGGATCAGCAGGTCGCTCATCACGCTCGTGAACTTGGTGTCGTTGGCCCGCACCGCGCGCCGTTGCCTGGAGTCCGGCGCAGAGCCAGGCGGAACATCGAACAGGCGCTCCCCTTCCCGGTTCATGAGGATGATGTTCGACCGCTGGTCCGTCACCAGGATCGGGTCACCCACATTCTCCAGCGTCGCGTTCAGGCGCTCCCACTCCTCCCTCACCCTCTCTTCCGCGACCCTGGATCGCTGGAACTGGGCCTCGAGCTCGGACACCGCGCGCTTGAGGTCCGTTATGTTGCGCAGGATCGATAGGTAGCCGCCGTCAGGCGACGCCTGTGGCACGGGCGCCGGCAGGACTTCGAACAGCAGGTCCGAGCCGTCCGACGGATCCACGAGGTTCAGCTCCCGCGGCTTGGCCTGGCGCGTGCTGATCACAGACTGGGTGAGGAACGAGCTGAACAGGAGGTTGTTCATCTGGACGGCGCGGCGCCGACCCTCGCTGTCGACCGGCCCGGCCGAGAACAGCTGATCGGCCCGATCATTGGCCAGGATGATGTTGTTCATGGAATCGGTCAGGACGACCGGGTCCGGGAGGCTGTTGACGATGGTCGTCAGGAGATCCCGCTGATCCTCCACCCGCTTGGCTCGGACCTCGAGATCCCGAACCAGCCGGATCTTGTCCAGCACGGGCACGAATTGCTGGAACGTCTCCTCGACGGCGCGAACGGCCTCCGGCTGCGCGCCCGCGTCCAGCAGGATGCAGCCCCACGATTCGATGGACGGTAGGTGGAGGGGAAGGACGCGCAGCGTATTCAGGTCCTCCGCTGGCGACTGGACCGTTCTCGGCTCACCGGCGCGCAGGGCGTCGCCCAGCGGTGTGTCCTCGTCGTTGGCTGCCTCGCGGATGGCACGGGACACCCGATCGGTGAGGCCGAGCCCCAGCACCTTGAACACGCCGCTGTCGTCGTACACGACCAGGCCGCGGTCGAGCTCGCTCTTGGCAAGCGCTCGCTCGAGGACCAGTGACAGGCCTTCGGCAGGCTGCGTCGTCATGGCGAGACGATCGCCCAAGCCGGAGGGCATGGTGGCCATCCCCCGCGGTGCTACTCCGCCGCTTCGAGCCGGCGGCGCAGTTCAAGGTTCTCGGCCCGCATGCGTTCGAGCTCGGTCTCCTCGCCGGCGGTCAGGGCTTGCGGACGCGAGACCGATGGCAGCGAGCCGACGGCCTCCGCGTACTTGAGATAGGTGTCGATCGCGGCCACCACGATGCGCGCCTCGACGGTGACCAGATCGATTCCGACCAGCGAGACCCGTACGTAGGCATCGATGACGATCCCTTTGTCCAGGACGCGGTCCAGCACGTCGATGAGACTGGTTCCGGCGGGAGCCCTTTCAACGGCCATTGTTCGCCCTTCTCCGGGTGAGGAGTCAGCTCTTGTTCAATTGCTGGCGCTCGAGCGCCTGCAATCTTTGTGACAGTTCTTCCAGCTTCGGACCCAGCGCGGCGGCCTCTCTCGCCGCCGTCGACAGGCGAGGATCCGTCTTCCACCAGTCCATGCCGATCTCTTCCGCCTTGTCCAGTGAGCACACGAGGAGCCGGATCTGGATCGTCAACAGCTCCACGTCCGCGAGCTGGATCCGGATGTCACCGGCGATCATCAGCCCCTTGTCCAGGATCCGGTCGAGCACGTCGACCAGACCCTGTGACCGTTGCGGTCCCAGCTCGTATCGCTCCGCCACGTTCAATAGTCCTGGTCTCTGGGATTACAAGAGTCGGCCCAGCGGGCCGAGGTCGATGTTGAGGTCATCACGCTCGATACCGAAAACCTCGCGTACTTCATCCAGCCGCTCCTCGAGGCGCATGAGGGCCAGCCCGAGCCGTTCCGTCTCCGCCTCGTCCAATGAGCCACCCTCCATTCGCCGGACCGCCTGGTGCTCCAGCACCTGTCGCACGAACTCGACCAGGGTCAGCACCAGCTGGCCGACGCCCGCATCGATATCGTCCGGCGACGCATCGAGCCGTGCAGGCAGGGCAGGCGCGACCTCGGCGAGCTCAGCGGCGAGGTGGCGGTGAGCTTCGGCACTGGCACCGGCCGATCGTCCTCCCTGTCGTGTCATTCCACGAAGCCGTAGGGCGGCCACGGGCCGGTGAACAGAAACCGCAGGTCTGGGCGACTCGCCGGATAGTCGCGGACTCGCGATGCGTAGTTGCCAGTATCATGCCGATCGACGAGGTAGGCGATGGAGGCCAGCGTGCCTCCCCCACCGAACCGTACCCGCTCATCACGGACGAGCGGGCCGAGATGATCACGCAGCTCCGCCGCGATCTCACGGCCACGCTCGCGGTCAAGTTCATCGCCCCGGGCGCGCCGCGCCAGCCCTTCCATGTACGCGGTCCCGCTGGCCCGGTCGGCGACGGGCGTCCGGTGCGCCGGGTCGACCACCCGGATCCCATACTCGAGCATGTCCGCCACGTGGGTCAGTCGCTGAGCCAGGACCTCGCTACGTTCGTCCAGGGATCGGGCCAGTTCTTCCCGGGACGCGAACCACTGACCGAACCGGAACGGGAGGGGGGTGGCGTGGACGCTCGCCGCCTCGACGACGGCGTTGTGGATCCGGATCCCGTCCAGGGACGCCGCCGGCGCCCGCGGCAGATCGGAAACCCAGACGCGGAACCCGGCGATCTCCTCGTCATGGACCGGGGCATCGCTCAGCCCTGTCACGTCGCCCGGGTGGGGGTGATGCTTCTGGCCCAGGCAGTACGCGTAGATGCCCACCGACTTCTTACCCGGGCCCGTCGATCGAGCGGCGAGCCATCGTCTCCACCGACGACAGGAGGAGGTGGAGCTCCAGATACACGAGGTCGACGCCGGCAACGCTGATGATCACGTCGCCCCGGAGCACGACGCCACGGTCCAGGACGCGATCGATGAGCTCGACGAGACGGACCCGTTCGTCGAACGGGATGGGTGGCTCAGCCACCGGGCTCGTCCATGAACCGGTACGGAGCCCAAGGCCCCGTGAACTCCACGGTCACGCCGAGTCGGGCGAGCCGCGCCTGCTCCCGCTCGAGATGCCGGAGGGCGTTGGGCTCCTGCTCGCGGTGAAGGAGGAGTGCCGCGTTGAGCACGATGGGCGCACCGTCCTCCGCGGGCGCGACGCGCGCGCTGTCACGGGCATGCTCCTCGATCGCCGCAAGGAGATCACCGGCGAGATCGCGCGCAACCGCGCGGGTCTGGTCTCTGGCCAGGTCGTGTCGCTTCTTCTCCAGCAGGTAGCGCCGGCCAGGGGTCGCGCCCTCGATCTCCCGGTCGAGCCGGGCGATCTCCTCCGACACCTCGCCAAGGTGGTCGGCAAGGCGGCTCGCCTCGTACCCGACCTTGAGGTTCCATTCGCGCAGGCCAGAAAAGCGGTCCAGCGCCGCCCGGATGCGGGGGCCATCCTTCGCCATACGGCGTTCCAGTGAACCATCCGAGCTGAAGAGTGTGAGCAGGCGGGAAGGGAGGATCACGGCGTGATCGACGAACCAGGCGACGACCTGTTCATGCCGAAGCCCCTGCTCCGCCACCCATTCCATGTCCCGGGCGCGTGCTTCCAGCGCGGCCTCGCCGTAGCTCTCGCCGGGCACACGGCCGATGACCGCTCCGAACCCGTCTCCGGTCAGGATCTCCGCTTCCACGTCTCCCACGCCCAGCAGGCCGGCGGCAGGCAGCTGCGCCTCGTTGGGGACGAATCCGTACAGGTACACGACGCTCATGTGAGGAGCGGCGCCAGGCGCACGTCAGCCCTCGTCGAACCCGAGCGATACATCCACCTCGGCCTGGTCGGAGCGGGCGACGCGCGGCGTGCGGGCATCGGGGGCGGCGCTCGCCTGCTCCTCCTCGCCCCCTTCAGTCTCCGCATGGTCCGCCTCCCTGGACACCTGAACCAGACCTCCGGCGGTAGCCATGCCGAGATCTTCGCGCCAGCGCCGGACGTCGCGCAGGCGCATCATGAGCTCGGCCTCCCGGACGACGTACTCGTCGTCGTCGATCTCGCCGAGATCGAGCTGCATCTGGAGCTCCATCAGGTCTCGTTTAATCGGGCTGTCGTCGGTGAGCTCGGTGCGCACCGCCCCCTCCACCTGCTCCAGCGAGAACCGCGTGAGGAACGTGGGGCCCGTCACGGGCCAGAACAGGAGGTGCTTCAAGAGACCCATGTCAGGCGTCGGCGCGCTCGAGTTTGAGCTTGATGTTGACGAAGTTGTACGGGGGCCATGGCCCCGTGTACTTGAAGGACAGCACTTCCTCGTACTTGCGGCTCAGCGCCTTCACCGCCTCGTCGAACTCCTGCTCACGTCGGCGCTCCACCAGATACGCCCCATTCTGGATCATGCGGTCCCCGATCGGCTTGTTGGAGCGGCTGGCGATCGCGTAGGGCTTCAGCGACTGGTGGATGTCCACCACGTACGCGTTCGCGGCGTCCTCCAGCGCGCTTTCCACCAGGCGCCCGAGCTGCATCCGGGCGAAGTACGTCGAGCTCTGTTCGTTGCTGGTGATCTCCTCCTTCAAGCGTCGGATCTCCTCGTCCTCCTCCTCCAGACGCGCCACTACCTTGTCCCGGTCCCAGAGGACCTTGAGACCGAACTCGATCTTGTCGCGCATCTTGTCCAGCACGTCATCGAACGCCCGGTATGTCGACTTGAGGAGCTCCACGATGTCCTCCTTCGTCCGGAAGATCGTGCCGAAAGACATGGGGATCACCGTGTACTCGCGCATGACGGTTTCGTTCACCAGCTCATGCGCCAGTACGTTCTCCCGGGTCGGATCGTAGATGCGTATCGGGGTGTCGCTCACCACCGCCGCGAGGTCCTTGAAATGGACCGTATAGACGGCGTTGGCGTCCCCACCGATCCCGATCGGCCCGAACTCCCGATCCTGCTCGCTCTTGATGATGCAGTAGACGTACTTACCTTCCTCGGCAGACGAGATGGCGTCCTGCATCGGTTCCGTGCTTATGAGTTCGTCTGGCATGATCTCGTAGGAGCGGGAATGGATCACCCTCGTTACAGTGTATACGAACCGGGATGGACGCAAGCGAGCTGCTCCGTACGCGCCGGACGAGACCGGCCCTGCCAGCTTCGTGCCGGCCGACGACGGCCGGGGAGGGGCGGCGCAGGGCTTGCGTACCGTGGCGTTCTCTCGCGGCCTGAATACAAACGACCAAGTCGAGACATTGATGAGCCGCCTCACCCGACTGTCACTGGCTGTGCTGCTCTTCGCGGGAGGGTGCGCGGCGCTGACCCCGGCGCCTCCGCCGGATCGCGACGCGTCGCTGCGTCTAGCCGCTGGCTTTTCGGCGCTCGAGACCGGCGCCCACGCCGAAGCATACGAGGAGCTGGCGTGGGTGTTCGCCCACTGCCACGGGCAGGAGGCCGGCGCTCAGGCTGGCGCGGCGATGGCTGCGCTGGAGCTCGACCCCGCCAACCCAGGCGGTCGTCCCGCCGTCGGGATGGAGTTGCTCGGCGACCTCATCCTCGACCCGGACACGCCCGAATCGCTCCGGCCTCTGGTCCGTACCCTCTACACCCTCGGGCTCGGGCTGGGTGCTCCGCCGGCCCCCGCGCAACACGTCCCGCCGGATCCGGAGGACGAGGAGGCCCCGGACACCTCGCCGGGGGCGCCGGCCGACACCGTGCCAGCGCCGCCAACCGAGATCGTCCCGACCGTCATTCGGGACACCCTTCCACCGCCAAGCGCTCCCGACACCACCCCCGACCCCCCGTCGGATACCTTCCTGACGGACGCTCCGGCGAGCCTGGCCGACGCCCGTGCAGTCGCCGAGACCGCCTCCCGGGAAGCCCGGGATCCGGGGGGGGTGGGCGGAAACCAGGAGACCGCTGTTCTCGATGTCGAGTCCGCAGCCGTGCACGGCTGCGGGCCGCCGCTCACCAGCACCCGTCCGGCAGACACGCGGCTCCCGACCCTGCCGGGGCCTTCGCTCGCCGCGATGGTCGCCGAGGCAGAAACTGCGCTGGAGGAAATGGAGATACGCGCGGACTCGCTCCAGCAGGAGCTGGCCGCAGCCCGCCGGGAGCTGGCGGAAACCCGCGCCGAACTCGATCGCATCAGGCGCACCCTGAGGCCTTGAGGATGACATGACGGTCCGTTGGCGGCTGCTGCTGACGCTCGGGGGCATCATCTTCCTCATGGCCCTCCCGGCCCTCTACGGCGTGACGCAGCTCAACCGGCTCCGTGCGCTGGCCGAAGCGCTCGAATCCGTCCATGCGGGGGACGTCCTCGCCCTGGGCAATCTGCGGGCGGCCCTGTCCGAGCTGGACCGGCAGCAGCGTAGCTACGTGGCCACGTCCGAGGAGGTGTTCCGCCAGGGAATGCGCACCCAGCTCGTGGACGCCCGCACTCACCTCACCCTGCTGGAGCGCTCGGGCTTCGGACGGGAGATCGCCCGCCCGCGCACCCTGCTGGATTCCCTGGCCGTGGCCACCGCCCATATCGAGTCTCTGGTCGAAGCGGGGCGCGGCCAGGACGCGACGGCCTTCTTCGAGGGCGTGAAGCCCGTGCTGGACGAGGCTCGTTTCGCCCTCGAGCCCGTGGCACGGGCGCTGGATG
Source organism: uncultured Gemmatimonadaceae bacterium (assembly GCA_964465415.1). GTDB lineage: Bacteria > Gemmatimonadota > Gemmatimonadetes > Longimicrobiales > RSA9 > SLCC01. The sequence continues at coordinate 4,673 of CAYXJH010000056.1, read as the reverse complement.
AGCGCGGTCGCCAAACGCGGCTTGAGGCACAACACGTCAGCGCGGCGGCTGCCAGGACCACCCTGTTCGTCGTGGTGCTGGCACTTCTGCTGACGGCCGGGCTCGGGCTCTGGACCACCGGTGCCCTATCCCGCCCCCTCAGCCGGCTCGGCGCCGCAACGACCCACGTGGCGGAAGGTAATTTCGAGGCGCCCGCGGACTTGCCGTACGACCGGGAGGACGAGATCGGGGAGCTGTCCCGTGCGTTCGGCGCGATGACCGAGCAGCTGGCAGAGCTGGACCGTCTCAAGGCCGAGTTCGTGAGCCTCGCCACGCACGAGCTGAAGACACCCATCAACGTGATCGGCGGCTACGCCGAGCTCCTGGACGAAGGGCTGTACGGCGAGTTGCAGCCGAAGCAGCGCGACGTTGTCGGGCTGATCCAGGAACAGACGCGCTCCCTTACCCGTCTGGTCAATCAGCTCCTGGACCTTTCGAGGTTCGAAGCGGGTGGTTTGCCGATCGAGGCAAAGCCTACCGATGTCAAACGGCTCCTGAACGAGGTGGATGCCACGTTTCGGGCCCTGGCGACCCAGAAGCAGGTGCGATTCCGTGTCGAGGCAGATCCGTCGCTGCCTTCGAGGACCGTCATCGACCCGGACCGCGTGCGCCACGAGGTCCTGGGCAACCTGCTGTCCAACGCGTTCAAGTTCACCACGACGGGCGGTGAGATCCACCTCCGCGCCTGGGCGGAGCCCAGCGGACTTCACATGGAGGTGCGGGATACGGGGGTCGGGATCCCAGCGGACCAGATTGCGCACGTATTCGACAAGTACTACCAGGTCGGCGCCGAGGCCAAGTCGCAGGGGAGTGGGCTGGGGCTGGCGATCGTCAAGCACGTGGTGGAGGCACACGGCGGACGCATCAGCGCAACCAGCACCATGGGCGTAGGGACCCGTTTTCACATCGTGTTGCCACAGGTCGGGGCGGCGGCATGACCCGGACCTGGGACGCCGTCGTCATCGGCGGGGGTCCGGGTGGTCTCGCGGCCGCGCTGTGGCTGGCTCGGTATCGGCGAGCGACGCTGGTGCTGGACGAAGACCGGCCGAGGAACGAGGATGCCTGGGCCGTCCACGGCTACCCGGGCATCGACGACCTCGACCCCGGAACGCTGAGGCGCCGACTCCGGGACCAGGCAAGGGCAGCGGGCGCCTCGATCGAGCGACGACGCGTGGCAGCGTTTACCGGTCAGCAGGATGCGTTCCGGGTCGAGTACGATGGGGGTCCGGTCATAGTCGCGCGCCGTCTCGTCTTGGCGTACGGCCGCACCGACTGGATCCCGGAGCTACCCGGCCTCCGCGAGCATTACGGCAGGTCCGTCTTCCACTGCCCGGATTGCGATGGCCCCAGCGTCACCGAGATGGACGTCGGCATCCTCGGGCACGACGCCGCCGCCGGCCGGCTGGCGCTCTACCTCCTCACCTGGGCGAGCCGGACCGTCCTCCTGACCAACGGCCTCACTCCGGACCTGGACCATGGCGCCAGGGCCACGCTCGATCGGCACGGCGTCGCCATCGAGATGCGTGCCGTCGACCGCCTCGAAGGATCGGAAGGGTGCCTTGGCCTGGTTCGATTCGCCGACAATGACACCCTCCCGCTGGGCGCCATGTTTTTCCACTGGGGCTCGGCGCCCGCTTCGGAGCTGGCGCGTACGGCAGGATGCAAATGCGCGGACGACGGCGACATCGTCGTGGATCCGTCGAACATGGAAACGTCCGTCCCGGGGATCTACGCGGTGGGCGACATCGTCGGGCGGCCACACCTGGCCATCAGCGCGGCGGCCGAAGGCGTACGGGCGGCGCTCTCCATCCACCGCTCCTTGCTGCCTTCCGAGTTCCTGTTGTAGAACACCGCTGGCGGGCTCGCCGGGTCCGGCCCTACCTTGGACCCATGCGACGTGATCCGCGGAACTCACACCACCTGGCCACGATCAGCCACGACGGGCTCTTCTGGGACGCCTACCTGGAAGTCGATGAGCCGCAGGACCGGGGCCTGCCTGTTCGCGGTCGAGTCGCGTTCTCCCCGGCGGGCGCAGAAGGTCCCGAGACGGTGCGCACCGCGACGATCTTCCTCGAGGACTCGGCCCAGGCCATGCTCTCACGGGCCCGGGACTTCAAGACCCACCAGCTGGTCGCGCTTCTCCGCTCCTGTATTCCCGACGAACCCACCCATCAGGACCCGCCTGTCGGCCCGCCGACAGGGCAGTGAGGGAAACGCGCCGCGACGGCGCTACGTTGCAGGCTTGACCCAGGCCAGGACGGACGCCTGACCGGCCCTCGCGAATACGTGGTAGGGATACCGGTGGCAGTCCGGCGTGTTGGTGCCCCGAACGCAGCCGTTGTAGCGGAGCAGCGCACGCTCGACATCGCCCCCGGTCTGGGAGAAGTAATGGGCGAAGATCCGCGCACCATGGCAGATGTTGGCGTCGATATCCTCGAGGTCCGGCTCGCAACCGGGCCAATTCCCGAGGTGGAACGGCATGACCTGCATCAGGCCGACCGCCCCAACCGGGCTCCGGATCACCGGATCGAGCCACGGGTTCTCCACCAGCAGCACCGCGAGCAGGAGGCGTGGCTCCAGCTCGACGCGGTTGGCCTCACGCACGAGCGCGACGGCCGTCCGCTCCGCCAGGTCGTCCGTGGCGCCATACCGCAGGAGCACACGCTTGATGGGCGCGACCGCGGTCCGGTAGTACTCGTCCAGCTCGGCCCAGCTGCCCGTCAAGCTGCGGACCCGCTCCTCGAGCCGGTCCACTTCCACCATCGAGGCGGGACTCGCCTGACCCGTCCCGCCCGGCGACCGGCTCACCGACTCGGCAGGGGCGCCCGCGTAGAGGGTTCCCACCAGCAACGCAATGGCGAGGACACTCAACCCGGACGCCACGGGCCATCGGCCGTTCCTGGATCGCAGGATGGATCCCAGAAGCTTTTCGTACATGCTTGCCGTCCTCGGTTTCCGTACCACTGAAACGGGGCCGTCGATCAACCAGGCGGCCCCGTGCGGGCCGCTTGGGGTGCAAGGTGCGTACCCGATCGGGCCACGAGCCTCCTGGAAACCCCCTGGATGCGTTGCGATTCTGCGCTCCGTCAGTATATCTTCACACATTACGCGGTGCAGAAGTGCCCGCCTGCTTCGTCCGACTGGGGGGAGGGAACGTCCGATGGCACTCTACAGGACGCTGTACTACGGGGACATGACGGTCGGGGTCGGCGGCCGGGTCACCATTCCGCAGGAAATCCGCGACGATCTCGGCCTCGGCGACGGGGATCTCATGACCGTTCGGGTCGAGGAAAGCCCTGATGGGACGCGCCAGATGGTCATGTGGCGGGCGAAGGAGCAGCGCGACGACACGGAGGACTGAGCCGAGGCGTCCTGGGCACGGGTGTACGAGGCCCGGGGGTTCCACCCCGGGCCTTTTGTTGTCCCACGGTGGGACAGCTCAACCCTAGAAGCGTTACAGGGGTCACGCGTCCAGGTCTACCCAGCGGATCAGCTCCTGGAGCGGACCTTTCCCGTCGTGGTGTCCCTCGGGGCCTGGCCACGGCATCCGCTCGAAGCTGGTGATCCGGGTGGCACCGCTGGTGGCAAGTCGGTGGGCGAGCCGCTCGACCGAGTCGGGCGCCGCGGCGACTCCGACGGACTGGAGCCAGGGACCGAGCGACTTCAGGGCGTCGATCGCCGTGTCCAGGCTGTCGACGGGGTGGAGATACAGGAACCGGTTGAGGCAGGACGGGCGGAAGGTGGGGTCGTCGTCGAGCACCACGGTCCAGGATGTGCCCGCGCCTGCCCGAACCCGGATAGCGCCGCCGTGACCTCGCAGCTCGGCGGCACCCCGCTCCTGGTGGATGGTGGACGCCTCCGAATCGGTGATCTGCCCACGTGGCAGGCGACCTTCCAACTTGGCCATGGCGTCGGCGACCGCTCGGGCGAACCGGTCGCGCCGGCTCGCGTCCGGATCTTCGAACCATATGGCATGGGGTGAGACGCAGCCCTGTTGGTCGAAGGTTGCGGCGGCAAGCGCTACGTTGCGTGCGACCCCGGCGTGATCCCGATCGATGGCGTCGCGAGTGACCATGCCCACCGAGAATCGGGGCCCGTGGACGACGAGGCGCCGGTCGGTCGGCATCCGGGCACGGATCGACTGGACGGCTTCCGCTCCGCCGTAGACGACCACGACGTCGGCCCGCTCCAGGACGAGGGACTCGGCGGCGGCGGAGCCTCCCGGCCAGTAGGTGACAGCGAGCGCTCGGCCCATGGTCGGGTCGACCGCGTTGACCGCCTCGGCGAACAGGACGGGCAGGACGGGCTCCCCGGCGGCGAGCTTGGCCAGGGATGGCGCCTTCACGAGAAGCGCACGCACCATCGATGTGACGGCGACACCGGGTACATTCCCCGCGAACACGTGGAAGCAAAGGTCCGGGCCGTACGCCCTGGCTCGCCGATCGGCTCCGACGTCGACAAACCGGTCCAGGACGGCCGCATCACCCAGCTCGGCACGGATCAGCCGGTTGAGGCGCCCGGCGCGCCAGTCGGCCGTCATACGATCGAGCACCAGTGCGATCATGGCGTCGGAATAGCCTGTCGCGGCGGGGATCAGCGCCTGGGCGCGCGCGCGCAGCGGGTCGCCCGGGTCC
>CAYXJH010000055.1:0-13988 GCA_964465415.1 uncultured Gemmatimonadaceae bacterium | reverse complement strand
CGGGGAGGAGGAACAGCCGCGCGGACGTCAGAGGGGAGATGGCATGATCCGGCGCGCCATCCAACGGGAGGCCCGGCCCGACCCGATCCGACAGCGCGTCCGCCGCCCGGGCGAGCAGGCCCGGCCCATCGATCAGGTTCCTTTCGTCCAGCGTTTTCTCGAACGCTCCCAGAATCGCGCCGAGCATCCGGAGCTTGGGGTCATCTCCCGCAAACCGTGCCATGACGCCGGCTGAGACTCCCGCCAGCCGCAGTGACTCCACCGTCCGCCGGATCGGGTCCCGATACGGGCCCGGAACCTCGCCGTCGAAAGGGGCGGCCGCGCCGGCGCGCTCCGCGGCGTCGATGGCTTCGTCCACCAACGCCATAACGTCGAACGCGTCCGCCGACCGGATCCCCGCCCGCGCCAGGTCGACGCCGACCACGGCGTGCGCCAGCTGACGGAGCGACAGAGGCTCCCAGCCGAGCCAGGACCGGCCGGAGCGCGACAACACGCGCAGCAGCTCACGGCCCTCCGCAGGCCGGGGGCTGATCAGGATCTTGTGATCGTGCGGGTACGCGCGCGTTGCCCGGTCGAGCTCCGCGACGAGGGTGGGGACGACGTCGTCGAAAGGCATGCCGGGGAATGTACCCATTCCCGGCGTTGCCGGCAGCAAGGCGAGGGCAGATCCCATCCGCGTCATGAGGTCAGTATGCGTGCGGGGTGTGACAGCGCGGGCAACGGTCCAGTGGCGATCGGGCGTCCAAACCACGGACACGAAACCACGATTCGGTGCAGGAGCTGACCTGATGCGCGTACGAACCGATTTCTCATCTGGCGCCACGACGCTGTTCCTCGGCCTCGTCTGCCTGGCGTCATGGACCAACGCGCCGCCTGCGCTGGCACAGGATCCGGTCACCCTCCAGCACCGTACCACGTTCCCCGAGTCCTTCGGCCTTCTCCAGTCCGTGCGGGAGTTGGCCGATGGGCGCCTGCTCGTGGCGGACCCGCTGGGAGGGGTGCTTGCGGCCGTCGATGTGGTGAGCGAACGGATGGACCCCGTGGGTCGGGAGGGCGGTGGACCCGGGGAATGGCGTCAGCCGGACGGGGTGTTCGCGCTTCCCGGCGATTCCACGTTGCTGGTCGACCTGGGCAACGCCCGGCTGTCGGTCCTCGATCCGGCCGGCCAGTTCGTCCGGGGATATCCCATGGCCATGGGGCTGGAGGAGGCGCTGGCCCGTGCCGGCGGCGAGGGCAGGCCGCCGAGCCTCGCGAGCATGGACATCGTCCAGCCCAGGGTCACGGACGCCGCGGGCAGGATCTACTACCAGTCTCGAGGCGGAATCGCGGCGCCTGGTGCCGCGCCCGATTCGTCGGAGGTGAGGCGCTGGAGCCGGGATGAGTCGCCTCCGGCCACGGTCGCCCGCCTTCGACCGCCCGTGCTCTCCTCCGCTACGTCCGGGGGCGGCGGGCAGGTCCAGGTCCGCATGCGGCCCACGCCGTTCGCCCCTCAGGATGATTGGGCGGTAGCGGCGGACGGGCGGATCGCCGTGGTCCGGGCTGAGCCGTACCGGGTCGAGTGGATTGGAACCGACGGCCGTGTCACGACCGGTGAAACGGTCACGTACCGGCCCGTCAGGGTCGGGTCTGAAGACCGGGAGCGTTGGCTCGAAAACCTCACGTCCGGTGGCCTGTCCGTAGCCATGACCGTGGGAGGCGGAGGACAAAGCATGCAGTTCCGCCGGGGCGGTGGACTCGGTCCGGCGCAGGGCGCCGGGAGCACGGAAGACTACGAGTGGCCGGACGTGCTGCCGGCCTTCCGGGCCGGGGGGGCGCGGGTCGACCCCGCCGGTCGGGTCTGGGTCGAGCGGTACCAGGGGGCGGGGTCGCCGGCTCTCTACGACGTGTTCGATGCCCGCGGAACGCTCGCCGCACAGGTCCGGCTCCCGGCGGACCACCGTGTCATCGGCTTCGGCCGGGATGCGGTCTATGCCGTGCGAGTGGATGACGTGGGGTTGAACTGGCTCGAGGTCTTCGCGCCGCCGCCCCGGTCTATCCGTCGATAGGTTGTTCCATCAGCGCGCGGATCGGCTCCGGCGGCACGAACGCGTCGGGGTCGACCACGCCGTACTCGACGGTGTCCAGGGTCATGATCTGCTCCTGACCCAGCATCTGCTGTCGGATCCGGGTGGCGGACAGCACGCCATCGAAGTCCCGATAGTCCTCGATGAAGGTCGTAGTCTCGATGGCCCCCATGGGTGACTCCTGCCGGGCCATTGTGCCGATCATTAGACCCGTCTCGGCGCCGTAGCAGTCGAACGTCTCCCGGCCGCTCTTCCATAGGAGGCGGACCTTGTAGCAGGCGACGCCGTTCATCTCCGTGCGCTCGACGGTCTCCCGCACGTCGAACAGGGATTCGTCCCGCACAGCCGCCAGCTGCGATGCGCCTTCCATCACGGCAGCCAGCTCGTTGCCTTCCAGCAAGCGGGGCCCGAGGTTCGGGTCCACGGACCAGCCCACGGTTCCGTCGAAGCCCGAACGGATCACGCCCATGCCCGGAATCTCGACCTGCGTGAAGCTGAGGTTCGGCGCCGCGGCCTTCGTCTCCAACGTGCCCTGGATCCCCGCTGCCGGCATGGAGAACGTGCCGGTCACCCGGCTGCTCGTGTGGGCGAGGATCGCGTCACGACCACCGACCGCTTCCAGGTGCCGTTCGATGAGGGTCTCCGCGGCGGGCAGGGGGTCCTGCGCCGCGATGGTCGCCACGCCGGTCGGGCCTGCGGCGATCGCCGCAGGCGCCAGCATCACCACGATTGCCTGAATGAAGTGTTTCATGCGTGCTCGTAGCCTCGTTGGTTGTTCTCGATCGGTCACCCGTCCACCTCGGGGGCACCGGCCTGCTCCTCCACCCACCGGATCGCCGCCTCGAGCGCCGCGTCTCTGCCCGCGAGCAGGTCGGCACGTGTCAGGGGCACGACCTGGTCAGGCACCACACCACGACCCTCGATACGCATACCGTCGGGGCCGACGAAGTTCGCGAACGCGTACATGAGGACGTCCTGATTCGGCAGTCGCGCCATCAGGGCCGGGAGCGCCTGGCCTCCCGACGTCTCGCCGAAGACGCGGGCGCGATCCAGTCCCTGGAGGCCGGCGGCGAAGATCTCGCTGGTCGACATGCTCTGACCATCGATGACCAGCGCCAGCGCGCCCGTGAACGGCGCGATGGCCTGCCCGGCGGCGGTGACGCGACGGGGCATGGACACGAGGCGCAGCTCGCCCTGCCGTGTCGTCATGACGCCCAACGGCCGCTGCTCCGTCATGAAGTACCCTGACACGCCCATCACCATGCCGGCGACGCCGCCCGGGTTGCCCCTCAGGTCCAGGACGAATCCATCGCAGTGGCGCAACGCCAGGAACGCCTCTTCGATCACGGGCAGGATCGGGGTCATCCACACATCGAACCGCACCACGCCCGCGCATCCCGCTGCCGTCGGCGCTTCCCGGAACTCGATGTTCGAAAACATGGTGGGGAGGTTGCCGAACCGGACCGGCGTACCGGTCATCGGGTCCGACCGGAGCACCGCGGTCCGGGTCTGGCCGCCGCCGTCCCGCAACCGGACCTCCACCTGGTCGCCCACGCGGCCGGCGAGTCGCGACTCGGCCGTCCACGCCACGCGCGCCTCGGTCAGGCGCCGGGCGTCGGGGAATTCGTCCAGCACGGCCAGGAAATGACCGGCCGGGACCGTGTCCATCGCTTCGACCACCCAGCCGGGCCGAATGCCCGCCGCTGCGGCGGGTCCACCTTCCGTGACCCTGAATACGACCAGCTCGCCGTCGACGACCCTGAGCTCGGCGCCGACGGTCCCGGGCTCGCCGGCCGCGCCTTCCACGTGGGCGGGGTCGAGCGCATCCGCGTACTCAGCCGGGATGACGCCGAAGTGGCTGTCGCCCAGCCGTTCCAGCATGGCGCCGAGCAGCTGCCGCAGCTCGTGGACGGATCGGGTGGCCGCGGCCGCTGGCCGGAGCTCGTCGCGTACACCCGCCCAGTCCAGGCCGCCGAACGTCGTGTCGTAGTAGGTTTCGTGAACGCGGGTCCAGGCGAAATCGAACACGTCTTCCGGCCGCGGCTGGGACGTGGCGCACGCCGTCAGCAGGCCGATGCCGGCGACCGCGAGCGCCCCGCGTATGGCGCTCGCCCCAAGCACCGCGGCACCCGCGCCGCTGCGACGTTCCGGCATCCAATCCCTTCCCGGTGCGATCGTTCCGGCCGCCGGGCGGCAGCCAGCGGAGGCAATGTACTGTTACGTGGCGGTCGGCGTAACCCGGCCGGGTTACCGCCGGCCGCGCACCCTGTCCCAGGCATCCCGCAACTCGTCTACCACGCCCTTGTTCTTCCGTGACCGCCCCCGGCGGGGAGGCGTGCGGATGGGGCGGGGTGCGGCCTCCCGGTCTTCATCGTCGCCGTGACCGGATGCGACGTGAGTGGAGCGCGGCTCCTGCGGCTCCTGGGCCTCTCGCGGGTCGCCCGGGAGCGGGGCGGGCTCCGCGTCGGAGTCCGCCCGGTCGCCCGGTCCAGTGTACTCTCTCCTCCGGATGTCGTCAGCGTCCATGGTGCCCTCGCATACCTCGCCGGATGGGAACTCTCGAATATACGATCAAGGTCGCACGTTACGTGCCCGGGACGTTTACCGGATCGGGAACTGGATGCCGGCCGCGAGCGACCACCCGCTTACGTCGAGGCTCCGTGGGATTCGGGGGTCGAGCGGTCCTGGCGCCACGGTCCATTCCACGCTGGGGAAGGATCGGAGCGTGTAGCCGCCTTCCAGGAACAGGTAGGTCGGCCGCAGCGGGAAGGCGAATCCGGCCACCCCACCCATCTGGAAGGCCTCGGCCCGGCCGCGGAACACCGACCCGTCGGCGTCCACCAGCTGAAGCGCATCCGTTCGCATGAAACCCGTCCGCAGGCCGACATAGGTTCCGGCGGGCTCGTAGGTAAGATAGGCGGTCACCGCCGGTAGGTTGCGTACCGTTGCATTCAGCTCCAGCGCGGACTCCCTCAGCCGGAGCCCCTCCAGCTGACCGTACCCGATTCCCACCTCCATCGTCCACACGATGTCATCCGGCGATAGCTGCGGCGACACGCGGTGGACCGTGTAGTGATAGGTGGTGTCGACTCGCCCGTCAGCGTGCCGCACCTCGATGCGGTCCAGAACCTGGGTCGTCACGGCAGGGGTCGAGGCGCGCCGCTGCCGCGCTTCCGCCGAGGCGACCTGCGCCACCTCGAACAACATCTCCACACCGAAAGCCCGAACCCCGAAGGCGTTCGGGTCCAGGCTCGACGTGGCCGTAAGACCACCGGTCCCGAAGTAGAAGCTCAGGTCCGTCACGCGGTTGGCCAGCGCCTCTATGGGCCCGAACTGGGCCGCAGCGGCGGAAGGTCCGATCGCCACGGCCATCCAGCACAGGGCACCGCAGCGGACTAGGTGCCGGGTGATGGAACGACGTCGTGGGTGAGGATCGGCTCGGAGCATGGTCGCGCGTTCCAGGATCGAGGTCGCCGGGAGCCAATCTGCGGTGTTTCGCCCTGCGACGACAGCCTTCGCTGCGAGAACACCTCGATGGAGGCGAGACCGCGGGAGTGGGGACCACCGCGGTGGTTCCAGACGGGGGGTCTTCGCCTGGCCGCGGGGCCCCCGTGGCCTCTCGCTGTTCAAGTTGGTTGACGGGGGTAAGAAGTGCAAGCCGCCCGGCAACGAGGGTTGACACGGACGCGTCGAACCGGGTCAGGCGGAGTTGGCGAGGCCGCGAAGTTGTGAGGCCAGCTTGTCCGCGATGGTACGCCAGTCGTACTCCTCGACGGCCGCCTGGCGGAGGGCGGGCGAGGCGTCGAACGCTACGTCCAGGGCGGCGTTGACGTTGCTGGCGATGTCGAACGCGGTGTGGTCGGGGTCGGGACGGAGCCGCATGAGTCGGGCGACGTGGTCGGGGAGGCGAGGCGCGAGGCTGTCGAGGGAGTGCTTCATCCCGGCGAAGCTCGTGCCCATGGGCAGGCAGCCGCAGGCGGCTGCCTCCGGGATGACGAGCGGGGAAGCTTCGGGCACGGCGGAGGGGAAAACGGCGACGTCCGCGAGGGGGAAGACGTGGGCGAGGAGGTGGTGCTCGAGGAAGCCGGTGAAGAGGACGCGACCGGGTGTCAGCAGGCGCTGGGCGTCCTGGACGTACCGTTCGAACATGCCGTCAGCGGCGAGGCGGTCCAGGAATGTGGTCGCGGAGGGGGTGGAGTCCTCCTGGCGGCGGAGGGTGCTCCATTCCAGCATTGCGCGAGCTCGATCACCATCGCCGGCGGCGAGGCCGTCGATGAAGGCTTCCAGGTATTCCCTGAGCCAGCCGGTACCGACGAGGATCAGGCGCGCGTCCGGGTGGCGCTGAAGGACGAGCGGGAACGCGGCCACGAGCGCCCCCACTCCCTTGGCCGGGATGAGTCGGCCGACAAAGGTGACGATCGGCTCGTTATCCCAGTCGACGGAGCTCAACTTCTCCTCGATGTCGGCGTCCGGCGCCGCCGGGTAGTCGACGGCGGGGCCGGAGACGGCCATGAAGGTGTCGTGGTCCGGGGCTGCGTCCAGCGTATCGCGCAGGAGGTCGGAGTGCCGGGGCGAGTGGCCGCGCGGCACGTTATGGAGCGCCCGAACCAGGTGCTGGACGCTACGGCGTCGGTCCTCCCGGGCGACTGGCCGAAACTTCTCGGTATCGACGCCCACGCGGATGGTCACGGTCTTGTGTTCGAGGTCGAGCTCGGGAAAGAAGTGGGCGAGACGCTCGCGGATCTCCTGGTTGAGGGAGAACACGGCATCGGCGGCGTCGAGGACGGTGCGCGCCACCTGCTGCATCCGGGCGTCATGGCGAACGACGTACTCGAGCGCGCTGCCGTGGGGCATGACCGCAAACCGGACCTCCCCGGACACCTGGAGCCGGCGGAGCGCCTCCGACAGGAGGATGGTGTGGTTTACGTGCCAGCTGCGGACGCCATGGAGGCTGCTGATCGAGCGGATCGTGGCCACGTTCCGTTCGAGGTACTCCTCGAGCGCGGCTTCGTCGAGGTCGAGGATCGAGCGGATGTAGTCGGATGGCCGATCGGGGCGGACGTAGGTGGGCAGTACGTTCAGCGCCGGCTTGTGGAGGATGCATCGACCCGGCCGGGGGCTGTCGCGCTGGAACCGCCGCTCGGGCCTGGCATCGTCATCGTACGCGATGAACTCGGTGACGAAATCGTAGCGCTCGGGGTGCGGCTCCTGACACACCAGGTGGACCGTTTCGCCGTTGTTGCAGAGGGCCGAGACGGCCTCGCGGGTCCACAGATTGCTTCCCGAGCCGCCGAGGCCGTAACCGTGTACGATTCCGATCATGCGCGCCCGGCCATTCATCAACCGTGCCAAACGTGTCGAAGGAGAGAGACGTGGATGCGATGATCCTTGCGGCCGGGTTGGGCACCCGGCTGCGTCCCCTGACGTACGACGTACCGAAGGCGCTGGTCGAGGTGGGCGGCGTCGCGGTGCTGGACCGGGTAGCCGGGCGGGTGGTGGCGGCCGGAGCCGACCGACTCGTGGTGAACGTATCGCCGCACGCTGAACTGATCCGCCGGCACATCGAGCGACAGGCGGGGTGGGGCGTCGAGGTGTACGTATCGGAGGAGCCGGATGGTCCGTTGGAGACGGGCGGCGGGATCCTGGCGGCGGCGTCGCACTTCCGGCGTAACGGCCCGATCCTGGTTCACAACGCGGACATCCTGACCGACGTGGATCTGTCCGGCCTGATCGACGCCCATGCGGAATCCGACCTGGCCACGCTGGCGGTGCGGGCCGCAACCGGCGATCGCTACCTCCTGTTCGACGATGATGGACTCATGGGGTTCGAGTACGGCGGGGACGAGCATCGTGTCCGGGAGCCCCGGGGATCGGAGCGGCGCCTCGACTTCCTGGGCGTGCAGGTCGTCTCGCCGCGCCTGCTCGACCTGTTCGAGGAGTCCGGCAAGTTCTCGATCTTCACGCCGTACATGCGCCTGACACGGGCGGGTGAGCGGATCGCGGGGCACGATGTCGGCCAGGTCCGGTGGACGGATATCGGGACGCACGAAGAACTGGAGCGGGCGCACACCGAATGGTCGTGAGCCGCGGTGCCGGCCCCATCCCTCGCCCGGAACTTGCACGGCCGCGCCGGCGCACACACCATCGGAGGCCATGTCTGAGAAGATCCTGGTAACCGGAGCCACGGGGAAGGTCGGCACCGAGCTGTGCCGACGCTTGCTCGATGCGGGCGTCGAGGTCAAGGCTGGAACCCGCAATCCGCGTCAGGCCGCGGACGCCCTCGCGGACGCAGCCGAGATCGTGGAGCTCGACTACGACGCTACGGAGACATGGGACGCGGCCGTGCAGTGGGCCGATCGGGTATTCCTCGTGCCGGCGCCGTTCGACCCGCGCGGCGATGATCGGCTGGTCCCGTTCCTGGACTGGGCGGTGCAGTCGGGTGCACGTCACGTTGTGCTGCTGTCCGCCATGGGCGCGGAGGCGCGGGAGCAGATGGCCCTGCGCCGGATCGAACAGCGGATCGAGAGGACCGGCGTCGCCTGGTCGTTCCTGCGGCCCAACATCTACATGCAGAACTTCGCCCGGGGGTTCGTGACGAGTCAGATCCGGGAGGGCGGCGAGTTCCGGCTGCCGGTCGGGGATGCGGCGGTGAGCTTCGTGGACAGTCGGGACGTGGCCGCGGTGGCGGCGCTGGTGCTGCGCGACGACAGCCATTTCGGCCGCGCCTATACGTTGACCGGTCCGACCGCGGTCACGCATGGGGAAGCCGCCGCGATCATCGGCGAAGCGGCGGGCCGGGATGTCCGATATCGGGAGATCGGCGAGGCGGAGATGCGGAGCAGCCTGCTCGAGTCCGGTTGGGCGAGTGATCAGGCGGATACCTTCACCCGGCTCCTCTCCGCCATCCGGGAAGGGCAGCGCTCCGCGGTAACCGACGATGTCGAGCGGGTACTGGGGCGGCCACCCGTCTCGTTCGAACGTTTCGCGACGGAGCACGCCGACGCGTGGCAATGATCGGGTACGCCGTGGTCGGCCTGGGCTGGATCAGCCAAGTCGCGGCCCTGCCCGCGTTCGCGAACGCCCGGCGGAACTCCCGGCTCGTCGCCCTGGTCTCGGGCGACGGCGACAAGCGCCGGGCGCTGGCGACCCGCTACCAACTCCCCGAGTCCGCCACCTACGACTACGGCGCCTACGATTCGTGCCTGGCCCGCGACGACGTGGACGCCGTCTACATAGGACTGCCCAACCACCTGCATCGGGAGTACGCCGTGCGGGCGGCGGAGCGAGGGGTCCACGTCCTGTGCGAGAAGCCGATGGCCGTCACGGTGGACGAATGTCAGGACATGATCGACGCGTGCCGCCGTAACGGCGTCCGTCTCATGATCGCCTACCGGCTCCACCTGGAGCCCTCGAACCTGGACGTGGTGCGCCGGGTCCGGGACGGAGCGATCGGGGCAACGCGACTTTTCAACTCGACGTTCGCCCAGCAGATCGGCGATGACGACGTGCGGCTGATGCCGCCGGACCGGGGCGGCGGCCCGCTCTACGACATCGGGGTCTACTGCATCAACGCCGCCCGCTACCTGTTCCGGGCGGAACCCGAGGCTGTGTGGGCGACGAGAGCCTCGCGCGGCCAGCGACGGTTCGAGGACGCGGAGGAAGCCGTCAGCTGCGTGCTCCGCTTCCCGGACGCGCGGCTGGCCACCTTCACGTGCAGCTTCGGCGCCCACGACGTGGCCGGGTACCAGCTCGTGGGTGACGATGGCGAGATCCGCCTGGACAACGCCTACCCGTTCCGGGAGGAGCGGACGCTCCGCGTGATCACGGCGGACAACGACGAGGAGCGGGTCTTTCCGGACATGGACCAGTTCGGCGCCCAGCTGCTGTACTTCTCGGACTGCATCCTCGGGAACCGCGAACCGGGGCCGGACGGCGAGGAAGGGCTGATCGACGTGCGGATCATCCGGGCGGCGTACGAGTCGATGGGGACGGGTCGGCCGGTCGACCTGGATCTCCACCGGGAACGGCGACCGGAACCGGAGCAGGCCATGGAGTGTCCAGCGGTCGAGGAGCCGGAGCTGGTCGGTGCGACCGGCCCGTCGGAGGACGGATAGGTTGACGCACGGAGGCGATGGCCTCCGCGAAATGAATCCAGTAACTCAGGAGTGGAACGACATGGCGGTTCGGACGGCAAGCGCGCAGTGGGATGGCTCGCTCAAGGATGGCAGCGGCCGGATGCGGCTGGGTGGTGGCGCCTATGAAGGGCCCTACTCGTTCCAGTCGCGGTTCGAGGAGGGTGAGGGCACGAACCCGGAGGAGCTGATCGCGGCGGCACATGCGGGGTGCTTCTCAATGGCCTTTTCCGCGGAGCTCGGACGGGCAGGCCACGAGCCGAAGCGGGTGTCCACGACGGCGAAGGTCAACCTGGTGAAGCGGGACGAGGGTTTCACCATCACCCGCATCGAGCTGGAGACGGAGGCTGAGGTGCCGGGGATCGAGGAGTCGGAGTTCCGCCAGATCGCCGAGGCCGCCAAGTCCGGGTGCCCAGTGTCCCGGGCGCTCCAGGGTGGCCCCGAGATCACCGTCGACGCGCGACTGGTCTAAGGCCGCCACTCGGCCGCGGTCTGGGGCAGCGGGTCGGGCCAGTGGTCCGGGTGGAGCAGGCCGGCCAGGATCTCCACCCCGTCCACCACCCGCGGCCCCGAGCGGTTGAAGTAGGACGACGCGTCGACCACCCAGGCTCGTCCGTCGCGGATCGCGGGCTCGGCGACAGCGACCAGGCGGTCGGCGTGGCGGTCCGCGTCCGCCCGGGCGGCATCCAGCCCGTACCCGCACGGCATCACCAGAAGGACGTCCGGGTCGAGGTCAGCCAGCGCGTCCCAGGTCGTCTCCTCGGACCGACGACCCGCCTCGCCGGCCACGCAGGCGCCGCCAGCCGCTTCGATCATCTCGGGCACCCAGTGGCCCGGAAGGAACGGCGGGTCGAGCCACTCGATGGCCAGCACACGGGGACGGCCCGCGCCCGTCACGGCACCGCGCACCCCCAGTAGCCTGCCCTCCAGCGACGCCGCGAACCGGTCACCCTGCTCGGGGACGCCCCCGGCCCGGGCGACCTGGCGGATCGTGTCGAGGATGTCGGCAAGGGTATGGGCGTCCAGCGACAGGACGTCGGCTTCGAGGCCGAGACGAGCGACGGTCTCTCGCACGCCGGGCGTGGGCACCGCGCACACCTCGCAGACCGCCTGGGTCAGGATGAGGTCGGGCTCGAGGCGGGCGAGCAGGTCGGCGTCCAGCTCGTACACGCTGCCATGCTGGGCCATGGCCTGGCGGACGGCCCGGTCGATCGCGCCGCTTTCCAGGCCGGTGGGGTCGAACCGGGGCCGGCTCAGGCGCGGCCGGTCCAGGAGCTCGGGCGGGTGATCGCATTCGTGGGAGATGCCCACCAGGCGGTCGCCGAGGCCGAGCCCGTGCACGATCTCGGTCCCGCTCGCCAGTAGGGACACGATACGGTTGCTCATTCGGGGAAGGTAGCCCGCCGGGCCCGGCCGGGGCAGGGCGGGGAACGGATCCTGCCCACGCGGGCCGGCCATGAACGCCGGACCCGGACGTTACCCGCCTTCGCTGCCGGCCAGGATCCTGACCGCCCTGGATCGGCGGATCCCGGACCCGGGTGGGGTACTGGTCGCGTACGTGGCGCTCAGCACCATGGCCGGCCTCGTGGCCGTGACGGCGCTGCTGGTGGGGGCGGCCTGGGCCCTGGCCGGGCCCATCCAGTCCATCGATGACGCGGTGCTCCACTGGGTAGCGGCCCGACAGACGGAGGGGTGGGTGGAGTTCGCCCTGGACGTGACCGCACTTGGCAACACCCTGACGCTGGCCGTGCTCCTTGCCTGCGTCTCTGCGGGCTTCTGGCTCGACGGGCGCCGTCTCGAGGTGGCGCTGCTGGTGATCGGCGGCGCGACCGGCCGCCTGGCGACGGAACTGTGGAAGGCGCTCCTGGATCGGCCCAGGCCCGACGTCGTCGAATGGGGGACGCACGTGGTATCGGCCGCGCTCCCCTCCGCCCACGCGATGTCCGCAACCATGGTGTACGGCGCGATCGCATACCTGGTGGGCAGGCGGGCGGGCCCCCGGTTGCGTCGGACGGTCTGGACCGTGGCCGCGGTCGTGATCGTGGCCGTGGCCGCCAGCCGCGTCTACCTTGGCGTTCATTACCCGACGGACGTCATCGCCGGGGTCGTGGCCGGGGCGCTGTGGATGACCTTCGTCCTGTCCGCCATCCCCGCTTGCGCCAGCCGCCGATCCGCGACGAACATACGGACATGGGGATGACGATGATCGTGCTCGCCCTGCTCGCGGCGGGATCGGGCACCGGGCTGACCGGCGCTTGCCACGGGGGGTCCGGGGCGCTCACTGAGCCCGGCGTGTCGCTCGAGCTCGCCCGGCACCGGTCCACCACCCTGAGCGACGTCCGCTACCGACTCGCCTTCCAGGTCCCCGAGCGCCGACATGAGCCCGTGACCGGTACCCTCGAGCTCCACGTGCACCGGAGCGATGACGGCCCCCTCATCCTGGACTTTGCGGACCCTGCGCGCGTCCGGTCCCTCCGGGCGAACCAGGAGCCGGTCCGGTACGAGGCGACCCATGACCACCTGGTGATTCCGGCAGATGCACTGTCGCCCGGCGCCAACATCGTGCGGATCGAGTTCACCGCCGGCGACGGCCCCCTGAACCGCCATGACGATTTCCTGTACACCCTGTTCGTGCCCGCCCGTGCCCGCGAGGCGTTTCCGGCGTTCGACCAGCCGGACATCAAGGCCCGGTTCAGCCTGGAGCTGGCCGTTCCCCGGGCATGGGTGGCCGTGGCGAACGGGGCTGAGACGGGGCGCCGGGTCGACGGCGACCACGTCGTCTACCGGTTCGAGGAGACCGATCCGCTGCCCACCTACCTCTTCTCCTTCGCGGCGGGGCGGTTCACCATCGAGGATGCGGAGCGGGACGGCCGCCCCTTGCGTCTTTTCCACCGGGAGACGGACGCGGAGAACGTGGCGCGGAACCTCCCCGCGATCTTCGACCTCCACGCCACCGCCCTGGCCTGGCTGGAGGCGTACACGGGGATACCGTACCCGTTCGGCCCGTTCGACTTCGTTGCGATCCCGTCGTTCCAGTACAACGGGATGGAGCACCCGGGGGCGATCCTGTACCGGGCCTCGAGCCTGTTCCTCGACGAATCCGCCACGCGGACCGACGAGCTGGCCCGGGCCTCCCTCATCGCCCACGAGACCGCGCACATGTGGTTCGGCGACCTGGTCACCATGGCCTGGTTCGACGACGTCTGGATGAAGGAGGTCTTCGCCAACTTCATGGGCGCGAAGATCGTATACCCCTCCTTCCCGGAGCTGGACCACGAGCTTCGATTCCTCCTGGCCCACTACCCCGCCGCCTATTCCGTGGACCGGACGCCCGGTGCGAACCCGATCCGGCAGGGGCTGGAGAACCTGGCCGATGCCGGGAGCCTCTATGGCGCCATCATCTACCAGAAGGCGCCCATCGTCATGCGACAGCTCGAGCGGCTCACGGGCGAAGCCGCGTTCCAGACGGCGGTGCGCCGCTACCTGGCGGACCACAGCTTCGGCAACGCCACCTGGCTCGACCTGGTCCGGATCCTGGATGACGTGACACCACTGGATGTGCCGGCCTGGAGCCGCGTATGGATCGAGGAGCCCGGCCGTCCGACCATCCACGTCCGGCGCGAGAACGGTCGGGTCACGCTCGCCCAGGAGGATCCGCGGGGCCGGGGGCTCGTATGGCCCCAGGCCATTACGCTCCGCGCCCATGTGGAAGGGGAGTGGCTCGATCGGCCGCTGGTCCTGGGTGCCGACCCGGTGGTCACCGACGTGCCGGGCGCGCCGAGCGGCGCCCTGG
>CAYXJH010000054.1:0-14119 GCA_964465415.1 uncultured Gemmatimonadaceae bacterium | reverse complement strand
GCTCGTGGCCACGGCATCGCCGAGCCAACGCCGGGCGCGCGCCAGCCGGCTGCCGTGCTCCTCGCCTGCCAGCACCTTCACCAGCGGAGGCCGGAGGGCCAGCAGTCCCGCGACCCCGGCGAAGGACAGCTGGAATCCTGGGCTCAGCAAGGCCCCGGGGTCGATTGCAAGCAGGATGAGGGCGGCGCCAGCGACCATGGCTTCGGGCCGGGTCGGCCGCTGGATCATGGTCGCCATCAGCAGGAGGACCAGCTGGAGGGCCGCGCGGGAGGCGGAATGCGGTGCGCCAAGGAGCAGGACATACGCCACCGTGCCCGCCGCCGCCAGGAGTGCGCTCCGCCGCTTGCCGAACCGGGCCACGGACCCCAGGACAAGGAGGATTCCACAGACGAGCCCCACATGGAGTCCCGAGATGGCCAGGAGATGGCTCAGTCCAGCGCGTGCGAATCGATCCCTCACCGCGGGGTCGAGCGCGTCGCGCTGGGCCAACAAGAGGGACGCAGCGAGTGGAGCCTGCGCGCCGAACAGGACCTCCACCCGCGAGCGGGCGCCTCTACGGACCCGCTCGGGGAGCGCTACGCGGCCCGCCGCCACAACCACATCCAGATCGTCGAACAGCAGTGCGCCCGGCCGGCGCAGGATGGAGCTGCCGGCCATGGGCGGACTCCACCACCTGCCCTCCCCGACCACGATCGACCCGGCTGCGGGGATCACAAGCGTGGACGAGTCCCGCGGTGTGCGGCGCAATCGGGCCGGAACCTCCGAACCGCAGGACACGATCGACTCACCTACCCGGACCGAGTCCACCCGCAACCGGATCTGCGCTGCCGTCGAAGACGTGACCGTGGCGGTGACGAGGACCGGTCGGCTTTCGGGTAGCCAGTGGACACATGCGCCGTCCGCGTCCGCGCGCGTGGCGGCGCCGAGTAGGAGCCCGGCAACGAGCATGAGCCCCATGGGCCAGGCCGGTGTCGGCCGGCGGGCACCAGGAGGCAGCACCCCGAGCCACGCCACCACCGCACCGGCCAACGCCCATGGAAGCAGGAACGGCCCGCCCCAGTTGGGGACGGGCCGGATCAGGCCAATCGCGATCCCGGCGGCGAACGCCACCGTGGCCAGCAGCAACGGCGTTCGCTGCATGTCAGTGGAGTCCCGGCACGCGCGGGCCGCACGCGCCCTGCGGATCAGGCCGAGCGCTTCCCCATGTCGTCCACCCGGGTGCCGACGAACGTGGCCCCCGTGGTGCGGTCGAGGCGAACGTGCGCGAACGAGCCGATGAGGGCATCCTCACCGGGGAACGCCACCACCTTGTTGCGCTCGGTCCTGCCCAGGACATCGCCCTCGCTCCTGGCCGTCCGTTCGACCAGCACCTCCTCGACCCGCCCGACCTCCAACCTGTTGATCTCCGCCTGGATCGCCCGCTGAACCTGGATCAATCGCTCGAGCCGCGCCTGTCCGACGTCAGCCGGGACGAAGTCCGCGCGCGGCAACCGCGTGGCCGGAGTACCCTCCCGTTCCGAATACCGGTACAGGAACGCGTCGTCGAACCGGACCTCCCGCAGCAGGTCCAACGTGGCTTCGTACTCGTCGTCGGTCTCACCGGGGAAGGCCACGATCACGTCCGTGGAGAGCGCGATATCCGGTATCGCAACGCGAAGCTCGTCCACGATCGCCAGGTAGCGCTCCACGGAGTAGCGACGGACCATACGTTTCAGGGTCCTGTCGTGCCCCGACTGGACTGGCAGGTGGAGCTGATTGCAGACCGCCGGCTCCTCCGCCATGACCTCGATGAGGCCGCTCGTCACATCGTTCGGATGGGGCGATGTGAATCGGACCCGCCGGATCCCATCGACCCTCGCCACCGCGCGCAGGAGGCGAGCGAAATCCCATTCTCCCGAGGCGTACGAATTGACAGTCTGCCCGAGCAGGGTGACCTCAGAGACCCCGCGCGCGGCGATATCCCGTACCTCGGCGATGATGCGGTCCGGCGCCCGATTCTTCTCGGGCCCGCGCACGTACGGCACGATGCAATAGGTGCAGCGGTAATTGCAGCCGCGCTGGACCGGCACCCAGGCGCTGAGCGTCCCGGTCCGCCTGACCTCGAGACCCTCGTAGTTCTCGTGCGCCTCCAGTTCGAGAACCACCGCCCGGCCTGACGCGTTTCCCACAACGGCCTGTGACCCGTGGTCGGAGTCCGTGGCCCCCGTCAGCACCGGCAGCATCCGACGAGCGGGCGCGCTGCCGGCGCCGCCGGTGCCGCCTTGCATGGGCCGACCGGCGCCGCGCCCCAGGCCAGGGCGAATGTCTCGCAGGACCGCTGGGAGCTTCCGGTATCCATCGGGACCCATCACCAGGTCCACATGGCCGGCCTGATCCAGAAGGCGCTCGCCCAACCGCTGCGCCATGCAGCCCGTCACGCCGATGACCAGGTCCGGCTTGTCCCGCTTCAGCCGGTTCAGCTCCCCCACGCGCCCGAGCACGCGTTGTTCGGCGTGCTCACGGATGGCGCAGGTGTTCACGAGGATGACGTCCGCATCCTCGGGCCTTGGGGTCACGACGTACCCGCTCGCCTCCAGCACCCCCTCCATCAGCTCGCCATCGCTGATGTTCATCTGGCAGCCATACGTCTCCACGTATGCCTTGCGTGGAGTCTGGGGGTCGATCCGGGGCATCGCCATGGCGCGTCGGGTCAGTTGCCGAAGAGTGAAAGCGAAAGCGTGAACCGCCACATGTCTTCGGTGAGGTCCCCTATCGTGCCGTTCCCGGCCGCGGTCCGCCTGCCCTGCTGTACGCCCAGATCGATCGTGGCCAGGGGGTTGGCAGGATCCGGCCCCACCCGCATGCCCACCCCGCCACCGATGAACCGCTCGGTGGGTGCCTCGTCGGCGAACGGGAACGGGAGCTGACGATACTGGACGCCCAGGCGGACGGGGAAGCTGCGTCGTGCGGCCGGGCGCTGCGGGTCCCACTCGAGACCACCGCCGAACTCCCACGTGTCCCGCGCCGACCGGGCGACCGCGTCGCCTGGTAGTCCGATCGCGTCGGGGTCGGTGACGCTCCAACCGCTCCACCGGCCGGATACCGCTGCCAGCAGGCCGGGAACGAGGTATCCGCTGGCGCCGCCCGCAAGCTGCAACGGGAGGTCCAGCTCTCGCCTCTCCGATCGCCCATCGACGCCCTCGCCCACGAGGGTGCCCGCCCAGGTCACGCTGCCACCCACCTGGAGCTCTTCGATCGGATCCCAGCGGACGCCGGCCTGCACCAGCGGCGCACGATATCTCCAGCTCAGGTTCTCGGAGTACGCATCCAGTACGCCTTCGAGCGCCGCATCGAAGCGACGCCGGAACTCGACCCGCTGATTCCCCGTCAGGAGGCCCACCGCGCCGCCGACTGCCAAGTCCTCACCGATGGGGAAAGCGGCGCCGATCTGGAACTGCCCGACGCCGCCATCGGAACGCATGATGTCCGTGTACCCGACCGTCGAGCCTTCGAACACCTCCTCCCCCTCCCGGGTCAGTCCCCAGCTCTGATCCAGGTACCCCCCATACCCCGCTGTCAAGACCGCTCCTCGCACAGGAAACACGACCCGGATGAGCGGGAACCGGGTAGTCCCGACCTCCCCGCCCTCGTCTCCCAGGCGGATGTCACGCTCGATCGCCTCCAGGGCCACCACGCCCCCGCGCCGCGTGGCGAATGCAATGGCGGCCGGGTTCGTGAGCGACGCCGAGAAGCCCTGCAAGCCCAGCCCCAGGCCGCCCAGGACCGACGTCCTCGCGTCGGTGGGGAGCAGCACGTACCCCGGGCCCCGCGCCGATGTGAGGGACTGGCCAACGGCGGCGCCGCCCGATGAGAGGACGCCGACGAGCGCGAGCACAATGATACGGGTCATCTCCGGGCCTCTCATCGCATCAGTACGTCATCCGGCACCGACACCAGGAGCCGGAGTCGGGGCGATCGGTCCGACTCGACGCCGGCGAACGTGGCGTGTCCGAACTGGGTCAGTTCCCCGACCGCGTTCAGCGCCAGCCAGAGCGGGGGCGGCGGACCGTCGCCCGGGTTGACGTGGAACTGGAGGTACGCCGTAATGGGCACCCGAACCGACGTCGGCTCCGGGTTGGTCCCTTCGAAGATCGAGATCGCCATGGTGTCGGTCGGCGGACCGACGGGTTGGGTGAGAGGGGACCGCACCAGGGGCACGCCCGGTCCCTCCAGAACAGCCCGCGCCTCGATGCGAAGCGGTCGCTCGATCCTGTGGCTGCCGCCCGGCACGGCGTCCAGGACCAGGGACGCCAGGTTCACCGTGACATCGGAGAGCGGAAGTGTGCACTCGGCCGGCTGATCCGGGCCGCACGGCACGCGCAGATCCGTCAGCGGCTGGAACCGTAGCAGGGATCGCCATGTGGGCAATCCGCCCACTCGAAGCACGCCCGGCTCCGGCGCGGCGGCGGGCGACGACAGGATGATCTTGCTCTCCGCCACCGCGCCCGCCTGGATCACCGTGTCCGCTCCGACCGGGACTACATCAAACCGGAACGTCAAGGCCTGGATGAACAGGCGTGAGTCCGGGGTGGCCAATCGAATCAATCCGCCGATCGCGGCCGACGCCGAATCCGACCACACCGCCACACCCGCCGAATCCAGAGGAATCTCGAGAGTGTCCCCGGCGGTCCAGGTGGCGCTTCCGACGATGGGGCCCGTCGTTCCGCCCGGCGTCTGCCACGGCTCGGCTGTGTCGGCCGTGTCGGCCCGCACATCCCACGTGGCGGTCGCCCGATCCCAGGACTCGGTCAGCTGCACGAGCTCAAGCTCGATCGGGCCCGGTGGTGTGGCCACCGTGTCCACCACGACGACCATGGTCCCGCCCACCACCGACTGGATCGAGTCCGTGACGGACGACTCCCCTTCGGGGGTGTACGTCACCGTTGAGGGAAACTGGAGCGAGAACAACGTGCGCGCTTCGAGCTCACCGTCGAACGCGTGCGCAGCCATTCGGAAGCTGGCGTCATCCAGATTTCCCAGTCCCGCGAACGTCGTGTCCCGGACCAGGAACTCGGAGGTCTCGTATATCACTTCGAACGTGCGCACACCCGGCCCCAGAAGGCCGGATCCAACGCCTGTCGGGTCCTCATCGCCGCAGGCCGCGAGCACCACGCCCACCCCCAGCCCGAGCCCGATCAACCAATTCCGACGCATTTATCTGCTCCGCCCTCCCTCTCGTTCTTCTCGCATCACGCGCGGCAGCCGGACCCCCAGACCGGTGAGAACCTCATAGCCGATCGTGTCGACCGTCCGTGCAACGTCGTCCACCGTGATCCGCTCGACACCGTCCTGGCCGATCACCGTCACCACATCTCCCGCGCGTGCCTCGGGCACCCGACCCAGGGCGACCGTGATCATGTCCATGCTGACCCGTCCGATCACGGGGACACGCACACCCCGGATGAGAACGGAGCCGCGGTTGCCGACCGCTCGGCGAAGGCCGTCGCCGTATCCGATCGCGACGGTGCCCCACCGTTCCCGCTCCGTGGCCGCGTAGGTGGCGCCATATCCCGCGGTACTCCCGGCCTCCCGATCCTGGACCAGTGCCAGCCGGGCGCGAACGGACGCCACGGCCATGGGCTCCTCTACGGCCGCCACCTGCGGCGCAGGGTGCCCGCCGTAAAGGAAGATCCCCGGCCGCACGGCATCTGCGGCGAAGTCGGGCCACCGCAAAGCCGATGCGCTATTGCAGGCATGGATCAGCAGGTCCTCCCTGCGCACCGGCAGTTGTACGAGCGACTGCCGGAAACGTTCCCACTGAAGGCGTGTAGGGTCCTCGTCCGGTGAGTCGGCACTATGGAAATGCGTGTAGCATCCCGTCCAGCGCACCGCCGATGTCAACCGCCCCTTGAGCGCCGCACCCCACGCCCCCACGTCTTCCCAGGGGAAGCCCGCGCGACCCATTCCAGTGTCAACCTCGACATGGAATTCGAGCGGCGACCCGCCGACGCGCTCCGCCTCCCCGATCCAGGCGTCCAGTGCATCCAGCGACGAGATCGTGACGGTGAGTCGGGACTCCGCCGCGGCCTTCATCTCCCCGGCCGTCATGGGCGCTACCGCGAGCACCGGCCGGGTCACGCCGAGCGCACGCACCGCTGCTCCCTCTTCGGCGGTGGCCACGCCGAAACCCCACGGGCCCAGCGGTTCCAGTGCGCGGACAATGACGTCGAGCCCCAGCCCGTACCCGTTGGCCTTCACCATCGGGATCACGGCCGTCCTCGTACCGACCTTCCGCCGGACCGTATCATAGTTCGCGCGCACGGCGTCGAGGCTCACCTCGATCCATGCGCGCGCGTCTTCCATTGGCATAAGCGGCAAAGACCGAATAGTATAGGCGCCCTGTGGAGCACAAGCAATCGGACGCCCTCGAGCGCGTCATGGACCTGGTCCGGTTCCTCCGGGCCAACTGCCCCTGGGATGCGGCACAGACCCACCGCTCCCTGATTCCCTACCTCCTGGAAGAAACCCACGAGACCGCCGATGCCATTGCCGACGAGGACGACGCGGCCCTGCGCGCGGAGCTCGGCGACCTCCTCCTCAATGTCGCCTTCCAGCTCGTCCTTGCCGAGGAGCGCCTGGCGTTCGACGCCGGCGACGTCGCCGACACCGTCATTGCCAAGATGCAGCGCCGTCACCCCCACCTGTACGGCGGCGAGCCCGTGGACTGGGAAACGCTCAAGGCCCGCGAACGCGACGAGTCCGCCAGCATCCTGCATGGCATAGCCCGCGGTCTCGACCCCCTGAGCAAGGCCCATCGCATCCAGGACCGTGTCGCCGCCATCGGCTTCGACTGGGCCGACATCAGTGGCGCGCTCGACAAGGTGGGAGAGGAGCTCGAGGAAGTGACGCGCGAGCTAAATGACGGCGTTGCACCGGCGAGCGCGGATGGCAATGGGGCGCTGGAGGAGGAGGTTGGCGACCTGCTGTTCGCCGTCGTCAATGTTGCACGGCTGACTGGCGTCCACGCCCGCACCGCACTTCACGCCGCCAACACCAAATTCTCCCGGCGGTTCGAAGCCCTGGAGCGCCTGGCCGCCCAGCGCGACATCCCTCTCGAGACCGCCGGCCTCCCCGAGCTCGATCGCCTCTGGAACGAGATCAAGGCATCCGAACGCTGACCTAGGGATACAACCGATTGATCATCCTCGGGAACGCAATGAGCTCGCGGATATGCCGCTTCCCCGTAATCCAGGCGACGGTGCGCTCCAGGCCGAGGCCGAAGCCGGAATGGGGAAAGCTCCCGTATTTGCGCAGATCGAGGTACCAGGCGTAGGGCTCTTCCGGCAGCCCCTCTTCCCGGATCCGGGCCAGGAGGCGGTCGTAGTCATCCTCGCGCTGGCTGCCGCCAATGATCTCGCCATAGCCTTCCGGGGCCAGGAGATCGTTACATAGCACGGTCCGGGGGTCGTCCGGGTTCTCCTTCATGTAGAAGGCCTTGGCCTCCTTCGGGTAGTTGTAGATGAAGACCGGTCGATCGTACTGCTCGCTGATGGCTGCCTCGTCGGGAGCCCCCAGGTCGTTGCCCCACTCGATGGCGTGCCCCTTCTCCTCCAGGAATGCGATGGCGTCCGTGTAGCTCACCCGCGGGAACGGTGGTTTCACGTTCGCCAGCGCCGCCGGATCCCGCTCCAGGATCTCGAGCTCCTCGGCGCAGGTCTCCACCGCGCGCTGGACCAGGTGGGTGACGAACTCTTCCTGCAGGCGCATGTTCGCGTCCGAGTCGGCGAACGCCACCTCGGGCTCAACCATCCAGAACTCGGTGAGGTGGCGCCGGGTCTTGGACTTCTCGGCCCGGAACGTCGGGCCGAAGCAATAGACCTTCCGGAACGCGGCTGCGGCCGCCTCGACGTAGAGCTGGCCTGTCTGGGCGAGGTATGCCCTTTCGCCGAAGTAATCGGTCTCGAAGAGCGTTCCCGCGCTCTCACCGATCGCGCCGGAGAGGATGGGGGTGTCGATGCGGACGAAGCCACGGTCGTAGAAGAACTGGTGGATGGCCATCTCCACCTCGTCCCGAACGCGCAGTCCGGCGCGTTGCTGGGACGAACGAAGCCACAGGTGTCGATGGTCGAGGAGGAACTCGACGCCGTGCTCCTTGGGCTGGATCGGGTACTCGTCTACGGTCGGGAAGACGATGTCGAGGGCCGTGACGGTCAGCTCGTGGCCGCCCGGCGCCCTGTGGTCTGCCCGGACGCGCCCGATCGCGCGAACGGTTGTCTCCTGGGTCAGCGTTTCGAACCGCGCCCACGTCGCGTCGTCGATCTCCTTGCGGGCGACCACGCACTGGACGGTGCCGGTGCCGTCGCGTATGACCACGAAGCCGATCTTCCCGTGGGAACGGGTGGTCTCCACCCAGCCGGTGATCTCGACCTGGTCATCCACGTGTCGTTCGAGATGCCGTACCTCGACGCCTTCAGCCATCATCCTCCCTGCGTTGTAATGGGCCGGGGACGGAAGATGTGGCCCGATCCCTGCCCCGGCAATCCAGGTGCACCGCGTTAGCGCCGGTTGTCCGGAGGCCGGAGACCGGGTAGTCTCCGACGCGCAGTCATGCCGCCCGGGCCGCAGAGTGTGGCGCGGGCTTCCCCGAACGGCGAAACCGAGCTAATGCAATCCTTGCCGAACAGAACCTCACGCGGGCCGCTGACTTTCCTCGCATTCATGGCGCTGGCCGCGTGCGCACCGGCCGCGGTTCACGAGCCCACACCGGTCACGGTCCACGAGCGCACACCGGCCACCGCCGTTGTCGACGCCGCGGCCACGATCACCGCGGACGGCGTCGGCCGCCAGGTTCATGCGCTGGCCCATGACTCCGCCCGGGGCCGCGATACCCCCAGCCCGGAGCTGGAGAAGGCGGCGCTGTACATCGAGCATCGGTTCCGGGACCTCGGCCTCGAGCCGGCGGGCGAGGACGGCTCCTACATCCATCGCTGGGACTTCGACGTCGTGGTGCTGGACCGGGAAACGACGACGGTACAGGTTGCGGGTCACCAGACACCGGTCCCCACCTACGAAGCGGACTACTTCCTGGCCCCCGGCGTGCAGCCCAGGGCCAGCGGGAGGGCGTATTACGCTGGATCCGCAGGCGAAGCCCAGGCAGTGCACGAAGAGGCACGCGGCCGATTCATCGTGTTCGACCTGCCCGGTCCGGAGCTGAACGCCGAGTGGCAACAGCGGCTGACGGCAACACTCCAGCCCGCCATGATGAGCGCGGCTGCCGGGCTGATCCTCGTGCTCGATCCCGATTTCCCGCGTGACATGGTGGCCCAGCTGGCTCCCAACATGGCCGCCCAGCGGGCTCCGTTCCCCGTGATCGGGATTGCGGCCCAAGCAGCCGCGGACCTGTTCACCGCGGCCGGCGCGAACCTCGCCGCCATCCGTGCTGCGGGCGAGCCTGCGCCCCTGGGTGAGGGCGTTCTCGAGGTGACGGCCGAGCGCGTGGAGGAGAGCCACCGACCGCCGAACGTGGCGGCCATGCGCCGCGGCTCCGACCCGGCTTTGGCGGACACCTACATCATCCTGACCGCCCACTTCGACCACCTGGGGGTCGGTGAGCCCGATGAGCGAGGGGATTCCATCTTCAGCGGCGCCGACGACAACGCATCCGGTACGGCAGCGCTCATGGAAATCGCGGCCGCGTTCGCCTCGCTGCCGGAGGCCCCCGCCAGGTCGGTGATCTTCCTGGCCGTCAGCGGTGAGGAGAAGGGATTGCTCGGCTCCATGGCGTTCGCCGAGGATCCCACCGTGCCGCTGGACGCAGTGGTGGCCAACATCAACCTGGACATGGTGGGCCGTAGTGCCCCCGACACCGTGATTGCTATCGGACAGGAGTACACCACCCTGGAGGGTGTCATCAGCCGGATCGTGAGCGAGCACCCGGACCTGCGCCTCACCGTGATCCAGGATCCGCAGCCGGAGCAGATGTTCTTCTTCCGGAGCGATCAGCTGTCGTTCATCCAGCGCGGCATTCCCGCAGTCTTCTTCACGACGGGCGACCACCCCGACTACCACCAGCAGAGCGATCTGCCCGAGCGCGTCGACACGGACAAGCTCGCACGGGTCGCGCGCCTGGCGTTCCACCTCGCCTACGAGATCGCGGTGGACCCCGAGGCACCGGACTGGACCGAAGAGGGACGGGGGGAGGTGCGTCAGATGCTGCAGGGATCGCCGTTCTGAAGGCGCGACCTGCGGGCCATTCCGGGATCGGAGGTCAGCCGACCTCGTAGAGGCGAGCGCGGTCGCCGTACCGCTGAACCAGCTCGGTCCGGTACGGGCTGTGCTCCGGACGCGCGAGATCCGGGTCCGCCTCGATGACCCGCCACGCCTCCTGCCGGGCCGAAGTGAGCAGGTCCTCGTGCTCCGCGGGCTCGAAGAATCGGAATTCCGGCAAGCCGTGCTGCTTGCTGCCGAAGAGGTCGCCCATGCCCCGGAGGCGGAGGTCGGCGCGGGCGATCTCGAATCCGTCGTCGCTCCCGGCCAGGATGCGGAGGCGCTCCCGTGACTCGGGGCCGCCGCCGGCGACCAGCACGCACCAGCTCTGCTCCGCGCCACGGCCGATCCGACCGCGCAGCTGGTGCAGCTGGGACAGGCCGAACCGTTCCGCATGCTCGACCACCATCACGGTGGCGTTGGGCACATCGATGCCGACCTCGATGACGCTCGTTGCGACGAGCACATCGACCTCGCCGGCCTCGAAGCCCCGCATCGTCTCCCTCTTCTCCTCGGGGGGCATCTGCCCGTGGATGAGGCCGACACGCAGGTCGGAGAACACCTCCTCCCTCAGCAGCTCGTACTCCGCCGTCGCCGCTTTCAGATCGATCTTCTCCGATTCCTCGACGAGCGGGTAGACGACGTAGGCCTGCCGGCCGGCATCCACCTGGTCCCGGACGAACCGCCAGACCCTGTCGCGGCCGCCCTCGTCGCGGACCGCAGTCCGGACGGGCTGCCGCCCCGGCGGGCGCTCCTCCAGGACGCTCATGTCCAGGTCGCCGTAGAGCGTCAATGCCAGGGATCGGGGGATCGGCGTCGCGCTCATCACCAGCATGTCCGGATCATCGCCCAGGGCCGCGAGCCGCATCCGCTGGCGCACTCCGAACCGGTGCTGCTCGTCGATCACGACCAGTCCCAGGGCTGCGAACGTCACCCCTTCCTGGATCAACGCGTGGGTCCCGATCACGATGCGGGCACGGCCATCGGCCACCGCGCTCCGGGCTGCCTTCCGCTCGCCGGCTCCCTGGCGCCCCACGAGGAGACGTGTCTCCAGGTCCAGCCCCTCGAGCAGGCCCCGCACGGTGCGGTAGTGCTGCTCCGCCAGCAGCTCGGTGGGCGCCATCAGGGCCGCCTGGAACCCGGACTCCGCAGCCAGCAGCATCGCCAGCACCGCGACCACCGTCTTGCCCGAGCCCACATCACCCTGGAGCAGTCGGTTCATCCGCCGCGGTGCTGTCATGTCCCCGAAGATCTCGCGGACGGCGCGCTTCTGGGCTCCGGTCAGCTCGAACGGGAGCCCGTCGTGGAACGGACGTATGAGCGCGTTCGAGCGGCGGAACGCGATCCCTCCCCGCTCTCGCGTGGCCTGCCGGTGTGATCGTGCGTGAAGCAGTTGCAGGAAGAAGAGCTCCCCGTAGGCCAGCCGCCGCCGCGCGCGTCTCGCCTCGGCGATGGTAGCCGGCCGATGCAGGGCCGCGAGCGCGCGGGCTAGTGGCGGCAGGTCCAACCGCTCCAGATGATCCGCCGCGAATGGCTCCTGGCCTCCGAGGAGCGGGATCAGGGAGTCCAGGTTCTGATCCAGGATCGTCCGGAGCATGCGCTGGGAGAGGCCCTCGGTGGACGGGTAGATCGGGAGGACACGGCCGCTCGTGCCCGGAGCATCGTCGCGGTCCAGGACGACGTGCTCCCTGGGCTGGATCTGCCGCCCGTGAAAGAACCGCACCGGGCCCGTCACCAGCAACCGGTCGCCTTTTCGGATGCTGCGATCCAGGAATGGTTGGCCCGGCCATGAGCACTCGATCAGGCCGCTGTCGTCCCGGATCACCGCCTGGAAGATGCGCAGGCCCTTCCGTGTCGGCAGGACACCCTTGCTCACGACCTCTCCGATCACGGTGGCGTCCATTCCGATCTCGAGGCTAGCGATGGCCGCGACCGTGCTGGCGTCCTCGTATCGACGCGGGATGTGGAAGATGAGGTCGCGCGCCGTGCGCACGCCCAGCCGATGGAGCTGCTCCGCGCGATGCGGGCCGACCCCCTTGAGGTACTGGGCCGGGCGGTCGAGCATGAACGCGCCGGAGCTGGACGGGGCCGTGGTCATCCGTACCCTGGACCCGCGCGACTCTCCAGCATCAACCCAGCACGTCCCTGCTGAACGACCGGGCATTGAAGGGTTCCAGGTCGCCGACGGCCTCCCCAACCCCGACGAGCTTGACCGGCACATCCAGCTCCTGCTTCAACGCCACCACGACCCCACCACGGGCGGTGCTGTCGAGCTTGGCCAGGACCAGGCCGGTCAACGGCAGTGCGTCGTTGAACTGGTGGGCCTGACGCAGCGCGTTCTGCCCCACTGTGGCGTCGAGCACGAGCAGGGTCTCGTGGGGCGCGCCCTCCACCTTCCGCTCCAGGACGCGGCCGACCTTCGAGAGCTCGACCATCAGGTCTCCCTGCGTGTGGAGCCGGCCGGCGGTGTCCACGAGGACCGTGTCACAGCGCCGGGCGACGGCCGCGTCGACCGCATCGAACGCGACCGATGCGGGGTCGGCGCCCGGCCTGGCGCCCACGAACTCGGAACCGGTCCGTTCCGCCCAGACGCGCAGCTGGTCGACCGCACCGGCCCGGAATGTGTCGCCCGCGGCCAACAGGACGCGTCGGCGATCCCGCCCCAGACGGTGTGCCAGCTTGCCGATCGTCGTCGTCTTGCCGACCCCGTTCACCCCGACCATCAGGATCACGCCCAGGCTCCCGGCCGGCGGGAGTCGCAGCGCGGGGTCGGCTTCGCCGGACGAGAGGATCCGATGGATCTCGTCCTCCACGGTCTGGCGGAACTCCGCCTCCGTCCGGACCTTGCCCGAGCGGGTCCGGTCCTCCACGTGGTCCACGAGACGGAGCGTGGCGCCGACGCCGAAGTCGCTAGCGAGCAACACCTCCTCGAGCCGCTCCAGCGCATCCTGGTCGAGGCCACCGCGCATGACTACGCCGACATCCGTCAGCGCCGCCTCCTTCACCCGCTGCCAGAGGCTCTTCTTCTCCTCACCCGTCCGGAACAGTCTCGATCGTGCCACGCCCAGCTCCCCTACGACTCGTCCACGGTGCACCCGACTACGTTAGCGCAAACCCCAGCGCCTTCGCAGCACCCACTCTACGCACAACAGCACGACCAGCGCCACGTACGGCCACGCCAGTGTGCGCAGCGGTCGTCCGGGCGGCGAGGCAAAGGGTCCCGCCGCGGCGGCGACGGCATCGAGATCGAGGGGGCGCGGCACGTGGGTGAACTCCGGCGAGTACCGCTCGATGGTTACCTCTCCGGTCCCGTCCGCCGACTCACCCGTATCGAGGAACGCCCGCCCCTCGTACCGGTAGTGCCCCGGCCCCGGTGCCGGCTGGATCGCAACTCCCCCGGACACCGTCAGCACCGTATCGAGCGGGAGATCCGCTGCGCTAATGGCGGCTTCCGCGGCCGCAGCGTCGGGACCGCCCGGATCCGGGAGCGGGTGCAGAGTGACCCGCACCGAGTCGGCCGCACGGGGCGCGGCCCAACGCAGTGGCCCACCGCGTGGCACCACGCGATCCTCCGGTCTCACCGCGTCCACCGGCCGGTCGTACGGCGCTTCCATCAACCAGGCGACGACGCCCGCCCAGTACGCGTCGTATAGGTCCCGGCCCGCCCGCTCGGCGAACGCCCAGCGCCAGTACCCCTCCGCCAGGGTGACGGCCGTCCGGCGTTCGCCGGTATCCCGGCCGACGAGCGTCGGGTAGGCCGCCCCGCGCCGCTCCTCCCCTTCCCCGTCCACCGCCGCCATCGTCCGCCGGCTCAGTAGTCGTAGCGCCAGCGGATGCCGACGCCGGACGAGCCGCTCTCGCGCACCTGGGTCTC
>CAYXJH010000053.1:0-14208 GCA_964465415.1 uncultured Gemmatimonadaceae bacterium | reverse complement strand
GAAGGGCCCGCTCGGGCGCGGCTCGGCCGTGCATGACGCCCTCGGCGAGGCCTGGCAGGATGGACTCCCACCCGCCCGGTACCGCTACGACCTCGCCGCCGACCTCCTCGCCCGACTCGAGGCGACGGGCGACACGGCGCTGGCCGACTCTCTGGTCACCCCCACCCTGGCAGATCTCGACGTCCTCCTCACCGAGGGGTTCAATCGCCTGGCGCGGGACCTGGTCGCGGGAATGATGGACCCGGCCGAGGCCGGGCTCGACTATCGCATGGTCAAGGACGCCGCGCCCGCCGACGCCATCCTGGACCGCGTGCTCGCGGGCGAGGCGCCCGCCGACCTGGTGGCGAAGCTCCGGCCCGACATCGCCCAGTACGACCGGATGCGAACCGCGCTCCTCGCTTACCACGCGGCCGAGTCGCGCGGCGGCTGGGGGCAGGTGCATGCGGACACGACCCTCTCGGTCGGGGGACGGTCTCCCGCGGTCGAGCAGGCTCGCCGACGGCTCGCCGGCGGCGTGAACGCCCGGGAGGCGACGCTCGCCCGATCCGGCGAGGGAGACCCGTCTTTCTTCGACGCGGACCTCCAGCGCGCGGTCCAGCTCTTCCAGGACCGGCATGCCATCACGACCGACGGCGCCATCGGCGAGGCCACCGCGCGTGAGCTCAACCAGACGGTGACAGAGCGGATCGCCGAGCTGCGCCTCAACCTGGACCGCTGGCGCTGGCTGCCGGATCATCTGGGCGACCGGTACGTGATCGTCAACATCGCCGGCTTCGAGCTCGAGGTGATCGAGCGGGGCCGGGTCATCGAGGCCATGAACGTGGTTGTTGGCGAACAGGCCCACGCCACGCCGATGTTCGCCGACTCGATCCGTTTCGTGGTGGTCAACCCGTACTGGAACGTGCCGGACGGAATCATGGCGCGGACCATCCAGCCCGCCATGGCCCGGGATCCCGGCTACCTGGCCCGCCACGACATGGAAGTGGTCGACGGGCGGGTACGCCAGCGGCCGGGCCCGAAGAACCCGCTGGGCCGCTACAAGTTCATTTTTCCCAACGACTTCGACGTCTACCTCCACGACACGCCCGACGACCACCTCTTCTCCCGCGCCGAGCGCGCCTTCAGCAGCGGCTGCGTCCGGATCGAGCGGCCCCGCGACTTCGCCCGGCTGCTCCTCCGGCTCCAGTCCGACCGCGACCCAGACTCCCTCGACGCCATCCTCGCCGCCGGCCAGGAGCAGTGGATCGAGCTCGATCGCCCCCTGCCCGTCTACCTCCTGTACTTCACGGCCTGGACACATGAGGACGGCACCGTCCGATTCCATCGGGATGTCTACGGCCGCAGCGAAGCCATGGACGACCAGGCGGACGAACTGGTCACGCCACGGGCTTCGTGATGCGGCAGCCGGCAACACGAAAAATCCGTCGGCAACGCCGCCGGCGATCTCCGGGGCCGGTGGGACCGCAGACGCCTGAGCCAGCCTGACGAGCGCTCACCGTCACAAGCATTTGCCCGCGATCCTTGACTCACCCCCGCTCTCGATCCCATCCTCGGTTACGCGCCGAGGCTGGCGTGTGGCTGTCCTATCCTTTCGTTCTCGTGCGTCGTCCAAGAGAATCACGAAGTAGCCGACGCGGATCCTTCTCCGGAAGCCCGCGCCGGCGGTAAACCACTCGAGCGCAGCCCGAGCCCCCGGGCGGGTCCACCGGAGGCCGCGAGCTTTTCTGATTCTCCAGGCAAGGGGCATCGGTCTTCAGGAGTCGCCTCGCGCGGCATGAGGTGACTCCTTTCCGGGGACGTCCGCCGTCGGGGTGGCGGCGTCCAAGCCCAACCCACTCCCAAAGGGGGACGTATGGGAAGCAAACACCTGGTCTGGTCAGCACTGCTGTCGTTGGCCTTCCTGGTTCCACTGGACCTGTCTGCACAGGACCGGCGGATCAACGGGACGGTCACACGTGCTGGGACAGGCGAGCCTGTCGCGGGGGCGGAGATCCACGCGGGACAGGGTCTGTCGCAGACGATCACGAACGCGGAGGGCGGGTTCAGTCTCCTGGTCCCGACAGGGGAGGTCCGGCTTTACATCTACTCGCTGGGGTTCAAGCGCGTGGACGCGGTGGTGCCGGCGGACCAGAACACGGTCCAGATCGCCCTGGAGGCGGACCCGTTCCGGCTGGATGAGCTGGTGGTGACGGGCCAGGCCACCACCATCGAGCGGCGGAGGGCGACCACGGCGATCTCGTACGTCTCGGGCGAGGACCTGAAGAACGTGCCGTCGCCAACAGTGCTGGACGCGCTGACCGGCAAGATCACGGGGGTCAACCTGCAGAGCAACTCCGGAGCGCCGGGCGGCGGCATCCAGATGCAGATCCGTGGGAACGCCACGATCCTGGGCGGCTTCGATCCGCTCTTCGTGGTGGACGGCGTCCTGTATTCCAACGCCAGCATCCCGAGCGGGCGCGGCTTTGCGAACGCGGCGGCGTTCACCCAGGTCGAGACAGACGCCGTGAACCGGATCGCCGACCTCAACACCGCGGACATCGCGAGCATCGAGATCCTGAAGGGCGCGGCCGCGTCCTCGATCTACGGCTCGAAGGCATCGAACGGCGTGGTGGTGATCACGACCACGCGGGGGCAGGCCGGCGCGCCGCGTATCGATCTGCGGCAACGCATGGGCGTGGCGACGCCGCAGAAGCTGTACGAGTCCCGTCGCTGGACCGAGGAGGAGGCGGTCACGCGCTACGGCGAAGCCGCCCGTCCGTTCTTCGCCGCCAATCCCAACCCGTACTTCGACCACTACGGGATGGTCTACGACAGTCGCGGCCTCTCCCACGAGACCCAGGTCAGCATCAACGGTGGGACGGCGACGACGCGCTACTACGTCGCGGGCGGGAACACCCGGGAGGAAGGGATCGAGCGAAACACCGGCGCCACGCGCCAGTCGCTGCGCGTGAACTTCGACCAGGTGTTCAGCCCGGCAGTCGACATCCAGGTCTCGAGCGCGTTCACCCGCTCGGAGAATGACCGGGGGTGGAACAACAACTGTAACAACTGGGGCTGCCACGGCTATGCCATGGCCTACATCCCCAGCTTCATCGACCTGTCCGCCCGGAACCCGGACGGGACCTATCCGACGCCCACCGTCGGCGTGCCCTCGAACCCGCTCCAGCTCGCGGAACTGGGCGTGAATCACGAGGAGACGAACCGGTTCACGGGCGGAGCGACCTTGGGATGGAACGCCTACTCGTCGCCGCATCAGAGCCTCCGGCTGGTGGCGGCCGGCGGCGTCGACGCCTTCGACCAGCGCAATGACGTCTGGACGCCCAATGAGCTGTTCTTCGAACAGGTGCAGGCCCTGCCCGGCGAGTCCCTCGAGAGCGGCGGGCGAAGCCTGTTCTGGAACTGGAACCTGAACGCCCTCCACACCTGGACGGGGGCGGGCTGGTCGGCCAACACCGCGGTGGGACTCCAGTACGGGGACACTCGCCTGGCAACGAACCTCATCCGCTCGCAAAACCTCCTGCCCGGTACCCGCAACGTGAACCAGGGCACGAACATCACGGCGACCGAGAACCGCGTCCAGGAACGGACGGTGGCGCTCTACGCCCAGGAGGGACTCAACCTTCTCGACGATCGACTCCTTCTGCACGCCGGCCTGCGCGCCGAACGGAGCAGCGTGAATGGGAACATCGACCAATACCACGTCTTCCCGAAGGCGTCGGCCGCGTATCGACTGATCGACCTGCTCGGTGAAGGCACGGAGATCAAGCTGCGGGCGGCCTACGGCGAGACGGGCAACCAGCCGTTGTTCGGTCAGAAGTTCACGACGCTGGGCACCCCGCAGCTCGGCGGACAGCAGGGGGTCACCGTGGGCACCACCGCCGGGTACTCCGACGTAGAGCCCGAGCGGCTGAAGGAGATCGAGGGAGGGATCGACGGGTTCATGTTCGACGGGCGGTTGAACTGGGAGCTCACAGGGTTTAGCCGGCGGACCACGAACCTGCTCCTTCAGCGCGTGCCGGCGCCGTCCTCCGGCTTCGCAACCGAGGTCTTCAACGGGGGCGCCATCCGCAACTCCGGGATCGAGGCGGCGCTCGGCTTCCTCCCGGTCATGAACGCGAACACCGAGGTCATGCTGCGGGGAACCTTCACCCGCTACGCCAGCGAGGTCGAGGACCTGGCCGGGCTGCCTCCCTTCTTCCCCGCGTTCTCGGGCTTCGGCAATCTGGGCAGGACGTTCATCGAGGAGGGCAAGCCCATCACCCAGATCGTGGGGTTCGGCTGGGCGTCCGAGGGCACGCCCACGGCTACTCTGGTCCAGTTGGGGAACAGCGCGCCCGACTTCCGCATGGGCTTCGTAACCCAGGCTCGGCACGGCGCCTTCGACGCGTCCATGACGCTGGACTGGCAGCAGGGCGGGAACGTCATCAACCTGACCCAGTTCCTGTACGACGCCAGCGCGAACGCAGCGGACTTCGGCTCGGACGCCTACGCCGCCCGGTTCGCGGGGCTCGCCAACGGCGTGATCGAGCCCTACATCGAGGACGCCACCTTCCTCAAGCTCCGCGAGGTCTCGGTGGGCGTCCAGGTGCCGACCCGGTTCCTGGGACCCCTCAACGCGCGCTCCCTGCGCGCAGGCCTGACCGGACGCAACCTCCACACGTGGACGGGCTATTCGGGGCTCGACCCCGAGGTCGGGAATTTCGGGGCCACCGCGATCCGGAACAACCTGGACATCGCGCCCTACCCGCCGTCCCGCAGCGTCTACCTCGATATCTCCGTGGGGTTCTGACATGAATACCATCACACACTACCGTCCCCGGCCGCGCCGCCGTCCGGCCCTGTCGATGGCCGCCGCGGCCGTCGCGCTCGGCCTGGCCGGCTGCGACCTCGACATCATCGACACCAACGCGCCCACGGTCGAGAGCCTGACCAACGAGCCGTCGCGCGACGTGCTGGCGCGCGCTGCCATCGGGATCTTCGCCCAGACCTATTCCAACGTCGGCGTGGAGATCCAGTTCTACGCGCTCTACGGCCGCGAGGGGTACAACCTGCTGGGGAACGATCCGCGGGAGACGAACGAGCAGATCCGTGGCCCGCGAGACCCCGCGGGGCGGAACTCCGGCATCTGGCTGGGTCCGTACGCGGCGATCCGCACCATCAACACCTACCTGACGGCGCTGGAGTCGGCCTCGGGCCTGAGCGAGGCAGAGCTGCGGGCGTCGCGGGGCATGGCCAAGACGTTCAAGGCCTGGCACCTGCACCGCCTGGCCGTCCGGACCGGAGCGTTGGGAATCCCCATCGACGTGGACCGTCCCACCAATGAGGAGCCGCCGCCGTTCGTGAGCTTCGACGCGGCCATGGGGGTGGTCTCGGGGCTGCTTGATGAAGCCCGGAGCGACCTCGAGGCGGCCGGGCCGGCCGGGTTCCCGTTCCCCGTGGGCCCGGGCTTCGCCGGCTTCTCGACGCCCGCGCAGTTCATCGCCTTCAACCGTGCGCTTGCGGCCAAGGTGCTGGTGCACCGGGCGACGTTCGTCGGGTGCGCGGGCTGCTGGTCGGAGGCCGCCTCGGCCCTGGATGCCTCGTTCGTAACCGATGCGGGACTGCCGCAAACGCTCGACCTCGGGGTCTACTACGCGCACTCGTCGGCGTCGGGTGAGCCCGCCAACCCTGTCTCCGAACCGCTGTCCAGCGACCGGTTCTGGGTCCACGCGTCCATCGTGACGGGTGCACAGGTGGACGGCGGAGGGACCGCGGACCGGCGGCTGACCCAGAAGGTGGCCGACGCCGGCCGCTCCGTCACGCTGGACGACCTGACAGGCAGGTACAAGCCGATCCTGTACAACAACGCCAGTGACCCCGCCTCCGCGGACCTGGGCGCGGACATCCCCTGGATCCACAACGAGGAGCTCCTGCTGCTGAGGGCGGAGGTCCGGTGGCACACGGGGAATCGGGCGGGCGCCGTCGCGGACCTGGACCTTGTCCGGCAGCACGCCGGCGGGCTGCCGCCATCCGGTCTCTCCGCGGCAAGCTCGGACGACGAGTTCATCACCGAGCTGCTCTACAACCGGCTCTACTCGCTCCTGTGGTCCCAGGGGACCCGCTGGATCGACGCCCGGCGCTACAACCGGCTCGCTACCCTCCCCCTCGACCGCCCCGGCGACGTCGTGTTCGAGAACATGATCGTCCCGGCCGACGAGTGTGTTGCACGGGGACTCACCGCCCCCTGCACTCCGCTGAGCTGATTCAGGGCCCGGCAGCGACTCGCTGGAAGGGGCCGGCGACCGGAGCAATCCGGCCGCCGGCCCCTTTTCGAGTTGAAGCTTGGTGAATGGGAGCCCACGGAGCGAGCACCGGTGCCTCAGCGGCGTGCGACGACCGCATCGATCGCGTGGACATTGACGCTGGTCCGCTACCGGCGGCATTATGTCAGCGCCGCCAGCCCCAC
Source organism: uncultured Gemmatimonadaceae bacterium (assembly GCA_964465415.1). Taxonomy (GTDB): domain Bacteria; phylum Gemmatimonadota; class Gemmatimonadetes; order Longimicrobiales; family RSA9; genus SLCC01. The sequence continues at coordinate 7,763 of CAYXJH010000053.1, read as the reverse complement.
TCCCCGCTCCAGAGGCCACCTTCCATGACGACCGAGCCGGCCGCCCCGGGCCCAACACGGTCCGATGCGTCACAAGGGCGCCAGGCGGCGCTGCTTCGCCTCAGCACGGCCATCGCCTCGGCGCACGACGAGGATGAGATCTGTCTCAGCGTGGTCGAGGGCTTGAACGACCCGGCGCTCGGCTACGATTTCCTCGGCGTCTTCCTCCTCGAGCCGGGCACCGGTGACCGGGTCCTGCGCGCCAGCAAGGGGTGGGATGGCGCCCTGAGCGGAATGCGCGTGCCCCCGGGGCGCGGCATCTCCCACCAGGCCGTGGCCGACGGCCAGCTCCACTACACGCCTCGCGTCGGGGAAGTCCAGTCGTACGTGCCGACGCTGGCCACCGGGTCGGAGGTCGATGTCCCGCTGGTGGACGGCGATGAGCTGCTTGGAGTGCTCGTCGTGGAGAGCGCCCAGCCGGATGCCTTCGGCGAGAACGACTTCGACGTCTTCAGGGCAGCGGCGCAGCAGGCCGGGATCGCCATCGGGCGGGCGCGTCTGCTGGAGGCGGAGCGCCGTCATGCGGCGGAGCATCGTGCACTCCTCGAGACCATGCAGGACCTCTCCGGAGAGTTGGAGCTTTCGAAGCTGTTGCAGCGCGTGCTCGAGCGAGCGGTATCGCTCCTGGGAGTCACGGGCGGCGAGCTGGCCATATACCACGAGAGCGACACTTCGTTGGAGATCGTGGCGAGCCATAACATCGGCGGTGACTCGACCGGCACCCGGATGAAGCCGGGCGAAGGAGCGATGGGCCGGGTGGCGGAGACGCGCGAGCCGCTCATCATCCCGAACTATCAGGAGTGGCAGGGCCGGTCCGACAAGTACGTGGAGACCACGGCCCGAGGCGTGATGGTGGTGCCGCTGCTGGTGGGCCAGCGACTGCTCGGCACGCTGGCCAGCGTGCATACGGAAGAGGACCGCACGTTCGGCGATGCGGACCTGCGACTCCTCAACCTGTTCGCGCCGCAGGCGGCCATCGCCATCGACAATGCTCGACTCTTCGCCGTCGAGCGCCAGCGGGCGGAGGAGCAGCGCGCCCTGCTGGATACGATGCAGGACCTCTCCGGGGAGCTGGAGCTGTCGAAGCTGCTCCAGGCCGTGCTGGAACGCGCGGTGGCACTCCTGGGCGTTACGGGCGGCGAACTGGCCATCTACCACGACGACGCGGCGGTCCTGGAAATCGTCGCCAGCCACAACATCGGGGGCGACTCCACGGGTACCCGGATGGCGCCCGGTGAGGGGGCGATGGGCCAGGTCGCCGAGACGCGAGAGCCGCTGATCATCCCCAACTACCAGGAGTGGCCGGGACGCTCCGATAAGTACGGAGAGACCACTGCCCGTGGGGTGATGGTCGTACCGCTCCTGATCGGGCAGCGGCTGGTGGGGACGTTGGCGAGCGTCCACACCGACACCGATCGCACGTTCGGCGATGCCGACCTGCGGTTGCTCAACCTGTTCGCGCCCCAGGCCGCGATCGCCATCGAGAACGCGCGGCTGTACACCGAGGGTCAGCGGCAGCGTCGGTATTTCGAGGCCGTGGTGCAGAACAGCCCCGTGGCGATCGTCACCCTGGACCTGGACGGCAACGTCTCGGAGCTGAATCCGGCGTTCGAGCGGCTGTTCGGATACGCGCGCGGCGAGGCGCTGGGGCGGAACCTCGACTCGCTCATCAACACGGAGGAAACGCTCCGTGAGGCGGAAGGCTACACCCACGCCGCGGCGGCGGGCGAGCTTGCCCACGGGATCGGGAAGCGTCGCCGAAAGGACGGTTCCTACCTGGACGTGGAGCTGGCCGGGGTGCCCGTGGCGATGGGGGGCGAGCGTGTGGGGATCATGGCGCTGTACCACGATGTGACGGAGCTGCTCGAGGCGAGGCGCGAGGCCGAATCGGCGAACCAGGCGAAAAGCCAGTTCCTGGCCAACATGAGTCACGAGCTGCGCACGCCGCTCAATGCGATCATCGGGTACAGCGAGATGCTCCAGGAGGAGGCGGAGGAGATCGGGCAGGACGGGTTCGTGCCGGACCTGGAAAAGATCCACCGTGCGGGACGCCACCTGCTGGCTCTGATCAACGACATCCTGGATCTGTCGAAGATCGAGGCCGGAAAGACGGAGCTATACCTGGAAGACGCGGACCTGCCCGGCCTCATCCGGGACGTGGCGGCGACCGTGGCTCCCCTGGTGGCCGGGAACGACAACCGGCTGGAAATCGACCTTCATCCGTCCGTCGGAACCATCCGCACGGACGTGACCAAGCTGCGACAGGTGCTCCTGAACCTGCTGTCGAACGCCACGAAGTTCACCGCGAACGGTCAGATCGACCTGTCCGTAGCGCCCGCTCCGGACACCGATGACATGGTGGAGATCCGCGTCGCCGACCAGGGCATCGGCATGACGCCGGAGCAGATGTCCAGGATCTTCGAGGCGTTCAGCCAGGCGGAGGCATCGACGGCCAAGCGCTACGGCGGGACCGGTCTCGGACTGGTCATCAGCCAGCGCTTCTGCCGGCTGCTGGGCGGCGACATCGGCGTCGCCAGCGAGCCCGGCGAGGGAACGGTCTTCACGGTGTGGATCCCCCGCCAGGCCGGCGCCCGGACGACGGTTGCGGACACCGCGAAGGCCGGGAGCGGAGCATGACGGCCACCGGCGACCGTCGCCAGTCGGCGCTCCTCCGGTTGAGCACCAACATCGCCGCCGCCCACGGCGAGGACGAGGTGTGCCGCGCGGTGGTGGATGGACTCCGTGACGACGACCTGGGCTACACGTTCGTCAGCGTTCTCCTGGTCGACCCGGACACGGGGGACCGCGTGCTCCGGGCCAGCGTCGGGTGGGACGATGTTGCGGACGGGTATCGCATCCCGCCGGGGCACGGCCTGAGTGAACGTCCGCTCCTCGACGGGGAGAGACACTACTCGCCGGATGTGCGCAAGGAGGGCCGGTTCATCCCCGGGCCGGTGCACGGCTCCGAGCTCGATCTCCCCATCATCGTGGACGACGAGGTGGCCGGCGTCCTGGTGGTCGAGAGCGAGCAGGTGGACGCCTTCCGCCACGAGGACTTCGAGATCCTCACATCGGCCGCGCTACAGGCGGGGATCGCCATTGGCCGGGCGCGCCTGCTGATGGCCGAGCGACGCCGGGCCGACGAGCAGGCGTCCCTGCTGGACAGCCTGGCCGATGTCACGACGGAGCTGGACCTGTCGACGCTCCTCCAGTCGCTGCTGGAGCGCGCGGCGAGGCTGCTCGGGGTGAGCGGCGCGGAGCTGGCTCTCGTGGACCACGACACGCAGGACCTGGTGATCGCCGCGAGCTTCCAGATGGGCACGGACGCGGTGGGAACCCGGATGGCCCACGGCGAAGGGGCCATGGGGCGAGTCGCGGAGACGCGCGAGCCGCTCATCATACCCAATTATCAGGCCTGGGAGCACCGATCCTCGAAGTACACGCAGGACGTGGTGCAGTCCGTCATGGCCGTTCCGCTCCTGGCGCGCGACGCGCTGGTTGGCGTGATCGCGGTGGTGCACCGCCGGCCGGAACATTCCTTCGGCCCCTCCGACCGCCGGCTCCTGGACCTGTTTGCCCGGCAGGCCGCTATCGCCGTGGAGAACGCGCGACTGTACACGGCGGAGCACTGGCGTGCGGACGAGCTGGCCGCGGTCCTGGACACCATGGCGGACGTGGCCGGCGAGCTGGACCTCTCCACCCTTCTCCAGACCCTGCTCGAGCGCGCGGTCCGCCTGCTCGAGGTCACGGGTGGTGAGCTGGCCATGCTGGACGAGCGGACGAGTGAGCTCGTCATCGCCGCCAGCCACCGGATGGGGGTGGACGCGGCCGGCACCCGGATGGCTCGGGGTGAGGGCGCCATGGGACGGGTGGCGGCCACCGGTGACCCGCTGATCATCCCGCGCTACCAGGAGTGGGAAGGTCGGTCCGCGACGTACGCGGGCGAGACGGTCCAGACGGCCATGGCCGCGCCCCTCACCATCGGCGGCCGGCTCGTCGGCGTGATCGCCACGGTGCATTCGGATCCGAGCAGGGAGTTCGGCGCCGAGGACCTCCGCCGACTCAACCTGTTCGCACCGCAGGCGGCCGTGGCCATCGAGAACGCTCGGCTGTTCACGGCGGAGCGGAAGCGGGCGGAGGAGCAGCGGGCTCTGCTGGACACGATGCGGGACCTGTCGAGCCAGCTGGAGCTGTCGGCCGTTCTGCACAAGGTCCTGGAGCGGGCGTCCGCGCTGCTGGCTGCCACGGGCGGCGAGCTGGCCATCTACCATGAGGATGAGCGCGAGCTGGAGATCGTGGCCAGCCACTCCATGGGCGCCGACGCGGTGGGCAGCCGCATGCGGATCGGCGAAGGCGCCATGGGGCGGGCCGCGGCCACGGGTGAGCCAATGGTGATCCCGGTATACCAGGACTGGGAACACCGATCGGTCAGCTACACGGGCGACAGGGTCCAGACGGCCATGGCGGCCCCGCTCAACATCGGCGGGCGGCTTGTCGGCGTGATCGCCATGGTCCACTCGGATCCGGGACGCGCGTTCGCGGAGGATGACCTGCGCCTGCTGAACCTGTTCGCGCCCCAGGCCGCCATCGCCATCGAGAATGCGCGGCTGTACGCGGCAGCGGAGCGGGCGAACCAGGCGAAGAGCCAATTCCTGGCCAACATGAGCCACGAGCTGCGCACGCCGTTGAACGCCATCATCGGCTACAGTGAGATGCTGCAGGAGGAGGCCGAGTCGGATGGGCAGGTCGACTACATCCCGGACCTGGAGAAGGTGAACAGGGCGGGTCGGCACCTGCTCGCGCTCATCAACGATATCCTGGACCTTTCCAAGATCGAGGCCGGCAAGACCGAGCTCTTCCTGGAGCGGTTCGACCTGGGGACCCTGGTCCGGGAGGTGGAGGCGACGATCGCGCCGCTGGTCGAGCAGAATAAGAACCGCCTGAGCGTACACTTCCTCGGCGATCCCGTCGAGATGGCCGCAGACATGACCAAGCTCCGCCAGATCCTGCTGAATCTGCTGTCGAACGCAACGAAGTTCACCGAGGACGGGAGGATCGAGCTTTCCGTGGAGGTCCAGCCCGGGTCCCCGGATCGCGTCACGCTGAAGGTGAGGGATGAAGGGATCGGCATGACCGAGGAGCAGCTCGACAGGCTCTTTGCCGCCTTCAGCCAGGCCGAGGCTTCGACGAGCAAGAAATACGGAGGCACGGGGCTCGGCCTCGTGATCAGCCGGCACTTCGCCCGCATGATGGGCGGCGACATCACCGTCGAGAGCGAGCCCGGCGCCGGCACTACGTTCACGGTGCACCTGCCACGCGAGGCCGCGGCGCCCTCGGTCGAACGCGGCGCCACGGAGGCCGAGCCGGAATCCAGCGCCGTGGGCTCAGGGTCCGCGGGTACGGTCCTCGTCATCGACGACGACCCGAACATCCACGACCTCCTGCGTCGCGCGCTGTCCAAGCGCGGCTTCCGCGTCGAGAGCGCGTCGGACGGGGTCAACGGGCTGGCGCGCGCCCGCCAGCTTCGACCCGACGTCATTCTGCTGGACGTGTTGATGCCGGGGCTGGACGGCTGGTCGGTCCTGTCCCGTCTCAAGGAGGATGCGGATCTGGGGGACATCCCCGTGGTGATGGTGACGATGCTCGACGACCGCAGCCTGGGCTTCGCCCTGGGCGCGACGGACTACGTGACCAAGCCGGTGGACCCGCCCCGCCTGGTCACCCTTTTGCGCCGGCTCTGTCCGGACGCCGCGACCGTCCTCGTGGTGGACGACGACGCGGCATCCCGCGAGAGGCTGGTCCGTGTGGTCCGGGAGGGCGGCTGGAACCCGGTGGAGGCCGAAAATGGTCTCATCGCCCTGGCGCAGCTCGAGACGGTACGTCCCGCGCTGATCCTGCTGGACCTGGTGATGCCGGAGATGGACGGCTTTGCCCTGGCCGCCCGTTTACGGGAAGACCCCGAGTGGAGCCGGGTCCCGGTGGTTGTGGTCACGGGCAAGGAGCTGACGGCCGAGGACCGGGCGCGGCTGAACGGGTTCGTGGCGCGGGTGCTGCGCAAACAGGACGTGGGCGCGGAGGAGCTCGGGGAGGAGCTGCGGGCTCTCATCGGACTCCGGTCGGCGGCGGCGGAACCATCATGAAGCCGACCCCTTCCCGACTCGAGCGCCGGCAGTCCGCTCTGCTTCGACTGAGCACGGGCATCGCCGCGGCCCGTGGGGAGACGGACATCTGCCGGAGCGTGGTGGACGGACTACACGATGATGCGCTCGGCTACGACTTCGTGGGAGTGTTCCTTCTCGATAGCGCGGCAGGTGAGCGTGTGCTGCGGGCGAGCGTGGGTTGGGACGACATTCCGCCGGACATGCGGCTGCCTTCGGACTCCGGGATCTCCGGGAGGGCCCTGCGCGAGCGGCGGCTGCTGTTCACGCCGCGGGTCGCGGACGCGCCCGACTACGTGCCGGGGCTGGGCACAGGATCCGAGGTGGATGTCCCCATCCTCGATAACGATGAGCCGATCGGCGTACTCGTGGTGGAAAGCGCCGCTCCGGAGGCTTTCGGCGCCGAGGACTTCGAGATCCTGACGGCCGCGGCGCAACACGCAGGACTCGCGATCGGCCGCATCCGCTTGTTCACAGCCGAACGACGTCGTGCCGATGAGCAGGTGGCGCTGCTGGCCACGATCGCCGACCTCTCGGCCGAAGTGGAGTTGGCGCCGTTGCTTGACGCGGTCCTGGAGCGGTCGGTGAAGCTGTTGAGCGCAGCAGGCGGAGAGCTGGCCGTGTACGAGGACGCCGCGAGCGAGCTGGTCGTGGTCTCGAACTACCACATGGACGAGAGCTCGGTCGGCGCTCGCATCGCCCTGGGTGAGGGGGCCATGGGGTACGTGGTGAAGACCCAGGAGATGATGAGCATCCCGGACTACCGGGAGTGGCCGGGCCGGTCCGGACAGTACGCCCGGATCGACGCTCGAGCGGTGGTAGTGGCCCCGCTGTTGATGGGCGATCGGCCGGTGGGCGCCATCAACGTGTGGCACGAGGACCCGGACGCCCGCTTTGCTCAGGCGGACTTGCGCCTGCTCAACCTCTTCGGTCAGCAGGCGGCCATCGCCATCGCGAAGGCGCGTTTGTTCGAGACGGCGCTCCGGGAGCGCGAGTACCTGGCCGCAGTCATGGCCAATAGCCCGGTTGCCATCGTGACGCTGGATCTGGATGAGAACATCGTCACGGCCAATGCCGCGTTCGAAGCGCTGTTCGGGTACCCGCTGGAACAGGTGGTGGGCCGGAACCTGGACGAGCTCATCGCCAACGATGAGCAGCGGGCGGAGGCGGTGGCGTACACGCGTGAGGCGCGCGAGCAGGCGACGCACGGGCTGGTGCAGCGAACGCGCGCGGACGGAAGCACGGTCGAAGTCGAGCTGCTGGCGGTGCGCGTGGTCGCCGGAGGCCAGCCTGTCGGCATGATGGCGCTCTATCATGATGTCAGCGAGCTGCTCGAAACGCGCCGGGAAGCCGAACGGGCGAACCGTGCCAAGAGCCAGTTCCTGGCGAACATGAGCCACGAGCTCCGGACCCCGCTGAACGCGATCATCGGGTACAGCGAAATGCTGCAGGAGGAGGCGGAGGACGACGGGAAGGAGGACTACATTCCGGACCTGCAGAAGATCCACGCATCAGGCCGACATTTGCTGGCGCTGATCAACGATATCCTGGACCTGTCCAAGATCG
>CAYXJH010000052.1:0-14228 GCA_964465415.1 uncultured Gemmatimonadaceae bacterium | reverse complement strand
CGGGGCGCCCGGCCGCTCCGAAGCGGAGAGGCTGGGCCGGCTGGAGGCACTGGACGGTGCCGCTGGCGACGGCGGCGGCCGTCGTCGGGCTGTGGATCGGAGTGGGAATGCCGGGGGTGGGTACCCCGACCGATGATGGATCCGTCGTGGCGCTGCTGGACGACTATGACCCGTACGGCGCGTGGCCCGCCGACGGGCTCATCGTCGCCGGGGATCCGCTCTTGAGCGAGTTGTCGGTCGAGGAGCTCGAATACCTCCTCCAGGAGATGGAGTCATGAGGCACGCGATCGTCCTTTCTCTCGTGCTGGGCGTGGTCATGTCGCCGGGTGCGCTCGACGCACAAACGCCACCGCGCGGCGAGCGGGAGCGGGTCGAGGCCGGGCAGCAGCGGCGAGCCCAGCTCGAGCGGCAGATCCGGGAGCGGTTCATGGCACAAGCCGCCGAGCGGCTACAGCTCGATACGCGCCAGCGGCAGCGGTTGGATGACGTGCTGCGCGCCGGCGCCGAGTCCCGCCGCGAGCTGGCCCAGGAGAGCCGACAGATCCGCGCGCGGCTCATGCGGAGTGTCGGGGCGGAAGGGATGACAGACGCCGCCTACGAACAAATGCTGGACGAAATGGCGGCGCTGCGCGAGCGCGAGCACGCGCTGGAGCGCAGCGAGGCAGCGGAGCTGGCCGCGTTCCTGGACGCCCGCCAGCGGGCCCATTTCATGGTACTGCGCATGCAACTGAACGAACGGGTCCGGGGCATGCGGTCGGGCCCGCCCGGCCAGCGATCCGGTGAGCGAGGGCGCCCGCCGGGTTGAGGCGCAACCGGGACGCGGGTATGTTCAGCCATGCGGATCCGTACACTCCTCTTCGCGATTTACCGTGACATGGCGGGCACCGACACGCTCGATGTCGACCTCCCGAGCGGAGCGACCGCCGGTGACCTGGTGGCTCGGCTCAGGGTGCTCCCAGGCCTCGACCGTCTGCCTCACGAGCCAGCCCTGGCCGTCAACCACACGTACGCCTCACTGACCACGTCGCTGGCCGAGGGCGACGAAGTAGCCCTGCTTCCGCCCGTGGCAGGCGGTTGATGCCGAGGGCATGGGTCACCCGGGCCCCCATCGACCCGATGGCCGTCCTGCGGCTGGTCGGCGATCCCGCGGATGGGGCGGTCCTGCTCTTCCTCGGAACCGTCCGCAATCGCAACGACGGTCGCGCGGTGGCCGGCATGCGTTACGACGCGTATGGTGCGATGGCAGAGAAAGTGCTGGACGAGATCGCAGCGGAAGCCGCAGAACGCCTCGGAACGGATCGCGTTGCGGTCGTCCACCGCGTGGGCGAGTTGGCTATCGGTGACGTCAGCGTGGTGATCGCTGCATCGAGCCCGCACCGGGCCGAGGCGTTCGACGCGGGCCGATACGTGATCGAGGAGATCAAGAAACGCCTGCCCGTCTGGAAGCAGGAGCATTACGTGGAAGGGGATTCGGAGTGGCTGGACGGGACGACGCCCGTCGCGGAGTCCGGCCGGTGATGCCGGCGTTGGGAACCGGTGTGCCGGGAGCCGAGGCCGGCCGACCCGGGATGCGGGACAGCCTGGGTCGCCGGATTGAATACCTGCGCGTTTCCGTCACGGACAAATGCAACCTGCGCTGCGTCTACTGCATGCCACTTCACGGCCTGCCGTGGCTCAAGCGCGCGGACCTGCTGACCTACGAAGAGATCACGGCGATCGTCCGCACCATGGCTCCGATGGGTCTGCGGAAGGTCCGGATCACCGGGGGCGAGCCACTGGTGCGCCGCGACATTGTTTCGCTGATCCAGATGATCCGCGCAGTCCCCGGCATCGAAGACATCGCGCTGTCCACGAACGCCGTGCTCCTGGGTGCGATGGCGAATGATCTGAAGGCGGCCGGCGTGGGACGGGTCAACATCTCGCTGGACTCGCTACGCGAGGACCGGGTCGACGCGATCGCGCGGCGGCCGGGCGCGTATGCCGGGATCATGGAGGGCCTGGCGGCGGCGGAGCGCGAGGGCATGGAGCCGCTCAAGATCAACGTCGTCGTGATGCGCGGTCGGAACGATGACGAGCTGGAGGACTTCGCGCGCGTCACCCTGGAGCGACCGTGGCACGTGCGGTTCATCGAGGTGATGCCCGTGGGCGAGAACCTGGACGTGTCGGCCAACGAGTACGTACCCGCGCCCGAGATGCTCCGGCGCGTCCGCTCCATCGGCGCTCTCGAGCCGGTCATCGGTCCGGCGGGAAACGGCCCGGCCACCTACTTCCGGTTCCCCGGCGCACCGGGCACAGTGGGCGTGATCACGCCCATGAGCCACAACTACTGCGACGACTGCAACCGGATGCGCCTGACCGCGGATGGCCAGCTACGGCCTTGCCTTTTCGGCCACATACAGACCAACCTCCGCGACCCGCTCCGCGCCGGTGAGGCCCTGGAGCCGCTGATCGAGCACACCCTTCGCATCAAGCCGGAACGGCACGACCTGGTCCAGGGCAGCGACGCGGGATCGGGTGGCCTCCTGGCCCTCTCCCAGATCGGCGGATAGCCGCTCAAGGACAGCGCAAACCCGTCGCCCCCCGATTCGTTGACACCCGTTCGGCCGATTCCTACGTTCCTCCCCGCGCAAGAGAACCAAACGTCAGAAAGGCCAGGATCAGCCATGTTGGGGAAGATTACGGTGGTGGGAGCGGGTCACGTCGGGGCCACCACCGCGCAGGGCATAGCTCGTCGCCATCTCGCCCGCGAAGTGGTCATGGTGGACATCGCCGAAGGGATTCCTTTCGGGAAGGCGTTGGACATGTACGAGTCGGGTCCCATCGAGGGGTTCGACGCGCGCATCACCGGCTCCAACGGATACGACGAGACGGCCGGATCGGAGCTGGTCGTAATCACCGCTGGCATCGCCCGCAAGCCGGGCATGAGTCGGGACGACCTCCTGAAAACGAATGCCGGGATCGTACGGGAGGTGTCCGAGAACGTGAAGCGGACATCCCCCGACGCCATCATCATCATGGTATCCAATCCACTGGACGTGATGGCGTACGTGGCCAAGGATGTGTCGGGCTTCCCTCGCGAGCGGGTGATCGGCATGGCCGGCGTGCTCGACACTGCTCGGTACCGGACCTTCCTGGCCATGGAGATGGACGTGAGCGTGGAGGACATCCAGGCCCTGGTCCTCGGCGGGCACGGTGACACGATGGTCCCCATCCCAAGCATGACCACGGTGAGCGGCATTCCCGTCACGCATTTCATCGAGCCGGAACGCCTGGCTGAGATCATCGATCGCACCCGCAAGGGCGGAGCCGAGATCGTGGGCCACCTGAAGACTGGGAGTGCCTACTACGCCCCGGCCGCGGCCACCACGCAGATGGTCGAGTCCATCGTGCTGGACAAGAAACGGATCCTCCCATCGGCGGCGTGGCTCGAGGGGGAGTACGGCCAGGAAGGGATCTTCCTGGGCGTCCCATGCAAGCTGGGCCGCAACGGGCTCGAGGAGATCATCGAGGTGGACCTGACCGATGACGAGCGGATAGCCCTGGCCAGCAGCGCCGACGCGGTCCGCGAGCTCATGGCTGCGCTCGGCTGAGCGGCCGTATGCCCGCCACGAAACGGATCCCGATCCGGGCGACGTCGATCGGCAAGAAGCTGCTGATGGCGACCACCTCCATCATTCTGTTCATCTACGTCGTCGCGCACCTGGTTGGGAACCTGAAGATCTTCTTCGGTCCCGATCCGTTCAACGACTACGCTGCATGGCTGCGCGCAGCCGGCAGCCCCTTGTTCCCCAACGAAGGCGTGCTCTGGATCGCCCGGGTCGTCCTCCTGGCCGCCCTCGTCGTGCATGTCGGGGCGTACGTCCAGCTCTGGCGGCAGAAGCGTCGGGCCCGCACCACCGGGTACCGGAAGTTCGACCCGCAGGTCTTCAACTGGATGTCCCGTGCCATGGTCTGGGGCGGGATCGCGATCCTCGGCTTCGTGGTGTTCCACATCCTGCACCTGACGACTGGACACATCCAGCCAGATCCGGTGGCCGGCTTCCAGCGTCACGATCCGTACGAGAACATCATTGCAGGGTTCAGCGTCTGGTGGGTCACCGGCGTGTACGTCATAGGCGTGGTCGCGCTGGGCATGCACCTGTATCACGGCCTGTGGAGCGCCATGCAGACATTCGGCATGAACAACTTCGGGTACAACGACGTCCGACGGTCGGCTGCAGCCGCCATCGCCATCCTGATCACCGTCGGGTACCTGGCGATCCCGCTGGCCGTGGCGATGGGAATGGTGCGCTGATGCAACTCGACGCCAGGATTCCGGACGGGCCCCTCAGCGATCGCTGGAACAACCACCGCTTCGAGATGAAGCTGGTCAACCCGGCGAACCGCAGGAAGTACGACGTGATCGTGGTGGGCTCCGGGCTCGCGGGCGGCGCTGCCGCCGCCACCATGGGCGAGCTGGGTTACAAGGTGAAGTGCTTCTACTACCAGGACAGCGCGCGTCGGGCCCACAGCATCGCCGCCCAGGGTGGCATCAACGCGGCGAAGAATTACCAGAATGACGGGGACAGCGTCTTCCGCCTCTTCTACGACACCATCAAGGGGGGCGACTTCCGGTCGCGCGAGGCGAACGTCTACCGTCTAGCCGAGCTGAGCCTCAACATCATCGACCAGGCCGTGGCCCAGGGCGTCCCGTTCGCCCGGGAGTACGGGGGCCTGCTGGACAACCGCTCGTTCGGCGGTGCCCAGGTCGCCCGTACGTTCTATGCGCGTGGGCAGACCGGCCAACAGCTGCTGCTGGGTTGTTATCAGGCGCTGGAGCGGCAGGTGGCTACGGGTACGGTGACGACCTACTCCCGCCACGAAATGCTCGATCTCATCGTCGCGCAGGGCCGCGCTCGCGGCATCGTGGTCCGGGACATGGTGACCGGGGACATCGATGTGCATTTGGCGGACGTCGTGGTCATGGCCACGGGCGGCTACAGCAACGTCTACTACCTTTCGACCAACGCGAAGGGCTGCAACGTCACCGCCGCCTGGCGCGCCCATCGCCGTGGTGCCGGCTTCGCCAACCCGTGCTTCACCCAGATCCACCCCACGTGCATCCCGCCCAGCGGCCATTACCAGTCCAAGCTCACCCTCATGAGCGAGTCGCTGCGTAACGACGGGCGGATCTGGGCCCCGAAGGACCCGTCCGACACCCGGGCCGCAGCGGACATCCCGGAAGACGAGCGGGACTATTACCTGGAGCGGATCTACCCGAGCTTCGGCAACCTCACGCCCCGGGACATTGCGTCCAGGCGCGCGAAGGAAGCCGTGGACGAGGGGCGTGGGGTCGGTGGCCTGAGGAACGGCGTATACCTCGACTTCAGGGATGCCATCCAGCGGCTCGGGAAGGACACCATCGCGGCCCGCTACGGGAACCTCTTCGAAATGTACGACAAGATCACCGGAGAGGACCCCTACACAGTGCCCATGCGCATTTACCCGGCGCCCCACTACACCATGGGCGGGCTCTGGGTCGACTACAATCTTGAAAGCACCATCCCCGGCCTGTTCGTCGGCGGCGAGGCGAACTTCAGCGACCACGGCGCGAATCGGCTCGGCGCCAGCGCGCTCATGCAGGGCCTGGCCGACGGCTATTTCATCCTGCCCGCAACCGTCAGCGACTTCCTCGCCCGGGCCGGCCACGCGGATGGTGGCGAGGACCACCCTGATGTCAAGGGAACCCTCGACGGGGTGCGGGAGCGGACCGCCCGGCTCATGTCGGTCAAGGGGGACCGGAGCGTGGGCGAGTTCCACCGCGAACTGGGCAAGCTCATGTGGGACCATGTGGGCATGGCACGCGACGAAACGTCGCTGCGCAAGGTCCTGCTGCTCATCCCCGAGCTGCGGGAGCGCTTCTGGAAGGAGGTGCGCGTGCCCGGTAGTGCCGAGTCCCTGAACCAATCGTTGGAGATGGGCGGGCGCGTGGCCGATTTCCTCGAGTTCGGCGAGCTCATGGCATACGACGCACTGGATCGCGACGAGTCGGCCGGCGGGCACTATCGGGTCGAGCACACCACGCCCGAGGGCGAAGCACGGCGGGACGACGAGCGGTTCTCTTTCGTCTCCGTCTGGGAGTTCAACGGCGTGGGACGGGAGCCGACCCGGCACCGGGAGCCGCTGGAGTTCGAGTATGTGACGCCATCGCAGCGCAGTTACAAGTGATGCGGCTCGGCTTCGGCTCGAGGGCGTGCTCGCCTCACTCGCATGATGGGGAGTGAATTGATGCGGCTGACTCTACAGATCTGGCGGCAGGCTTCGCGCGCGGCGCGAGGCAAGTTCGAGACGTACGAGCTCGATGGCGTTTCCAAGGAGATGTCGTTCCTCGAGATGCTGGACGTCTTGAACGAGCAGCTGACTGCGGAGGGCGGGGAGCCGGTGGCGTTCGATCATGATTGCCGGGAGGGGATCTGCGGGATGTGCGGCATGATGATCAACGGCGTGGCGCACGGGCCTTGGAAGCAGACCACGGCTTGCCAGCTCCACATGAGGGCGTTCGAGGACGGGGACGAGGTCGTCATCGAGCCCTGGCGGGCGGACGGCTTCCCGGTGATCCGGGATCTCGTCGTCGACAGGACCGCATTCGACCGGATCATCCAGGCCGGCGGTTACATCTCGGTACGAACCGGTGCCGCCCCCGACGCCAACGCGGTGTTGGTCCCGCGCGAGAATGCCGAACTCGCCTTCGAGGCCGCCGCCTGCATCGGCTGCGGCGCCTGCGTCGCCGCCTGCCCGAACGCGTCGGCCATGCTGTTCACCGCGGCCAAGGTCTCTCACCTGAACCTGCTGCCCCAGGGCCAGCCGGAACGCCACGACCGCACCCGCGCCATGGTCGCGCAGATGAACGCCGAGAATTTCGGCCATTGTACCAATCACGGCTCCTGCGAGGTGGCCTGCCCGGCCGGGATCCGCGTCGATTACATCGCCCGCCTCAACCGCGACCTGATGAAGGCAAGCCTCCACCGCCCGGGAGGCTGATCCGTACGCGCCCGGCCAAGCCACGCCTCCGCTACAGACGCGGAGGCGTGACCCCCCTCTGCTTCTGGTACTTGCCCGACCGCTCTGCGTACGTCATGCTCGGCGCTCGCTCCCCCTGGAAGAACAGGAGCTGCGCGATCCCCTCGTTCGCATAGATCTTGGCTGGAAGCGGCGTCGTGTTCGAGATCTCGAGGGTCAGATGTCCTTCCCACTCCGGCTCGAGCGGCGTCACGTTCACGATGATGCCGCAACGCGCGTACGTCGACTTGCCCACGCACACCACCAGCACGTCCGACGGGATGCGGAAGTACTCCAGCGTCCTCGCCAGCGCGAACGAGTTGGGAGGGATCAGGCAGTAGCCGTCGCCGCCCTTGTCCACGAACGACCGCTCGTCGAAGTGCTTCGGATCCACGACCACGCTGTGCACGTCCGTGAACACCTTGAACTCATCCGCCACCCGGATGTCGTAGCCGTACGATGACGTGCCATAGCTGATCGCGCCATCGCGTACCTGGCCCCACTCGAACGGCTCGATCATGCCCTCGTTTTCGGCCTTCTCGCGGATCCAGTGATCGCTGAGAATCGGCATCGATGCTACCCTCCACGGTTGGCGATTTCGTAACGCAACCTGACCGGCTGGAACGGGCCAAACTAGGCCGCTCCGGCAGCGACCGGCAAGCCGTCGGACCAGGGGAAACCCCCGCTTGACCCTGCGACGGCGGCGGGGTAGTTTCCGGCGCCTGAACAAGTGAACGATTTCACAAGGCCCGGGAAGGCGCGCGGATGTTGCGATCTTACCTACCGATCCTGATCCTGATGGGTCTGTCGTTGGGGCAGGCCCTGGCGATCGTGGTGCTCTCGCAACTGGCGAGCCCGATCCGGCCGACGCCCGCCAAGAGCGCGCCGTACGAGAGCGGCATCCTGCCGCTGGGTACGGCGCGCGAGCGGTTCAGCGTGAAGTTCTATCTGGTTGCGATCCTGTTCATCGTGTTCGACCTGGAGACGGTGTTCCTGATCCCGTGGGCCGTGGCGATGCGGGAGCTCGGGTGGAGCGGGTTCGTGGCGGCTTCGATCTTCGTGGTGGTGTTGACCGTCGGGCTGATCTACGAATGGAAGAGGGGAGGTCTCCGATGGGACTAGCCGAGCGACGGGATCTGCCGGTGCTGGGTGGTGACAAGGATGGGAGCCCCGGGTTCCTGACGACGAAGCTGGACTTCGTCGTCAACTGGGCGCGCCGCAACTCGTTGTGGCCAATGCCTTTCGGCACGGCGTGCTGCGCGATCGAGATGATGGCGAGCTACGCGTCGAGGTTCGATGTGGCGCGATTCGGGATGGAGCGGATGAGCTTCTCGCCGCGGCAGGCGGATCTCCTGATCTGCGCGGGGCGGGTGAGCTACAAGATGGCGCCGGTGCTCCGTCGGATCTGGGACCAGATGCCGCAGCCGAAGTGGTCGATCAGCATGGGGGCCTGCGCGTCGAGCGGCGGTGTATTCGACGTGTACTCCATGGTACAGGGGATCGACACGATCATCCCGGTGGACGTCTACGTTCCGGGCTGCCCGCCCCGGCCGGAAGGGCTGATCTACGGGATCCTGATGCTACAGGAGCAGATCAAGGGTGAGTCGGTCAGTCGGGAAATGCATGCCGCGCTCCGCCACGAGGATCCGGAGCGGGTCTCCCAGCCGAACCTCCCGGCGGACGTGATCGAGCAGATCGCGGGGCCGTTCGGCAACTCGACGAACCAGAATCGGGCGAGTGGCCTGGTGAGTACGCGCGCCCTTTCTCGCCCTCGGGATCGGCGGCCGTAAGATGAGGGATCAGTTCGAGAAGGGCCTCGGCGGCCTGGAATCGGGACCGGAGCGGACGGGTGGAGCTGAGCCGGAGCGGGGACCGTCGCCGGAGGCCCAGCACCCGTCGGTGACGGCGCTCCGGGAGCGTTTCGGCGACGCGATCCTGCACCATGAGCTGCACGCCGGTGACGAGCACGTGGTCTTCATCGTGGCGGAGCGGAACGTGGAGATCCTGCGTTGGCTCCATGACGACGGGGCGCAGGCGTACGACCTGCTCGCGGACCTCACGGCGGTGGACTACGGCGGCGGTCGGCCGCTCCAGGTGGTCTATCAGCTGTGGTCGATCCGGCACAAGCGGGCGCTGCGGGTGAAGGCGGAGCTTCCGCTGGACGCGTTGCAGATCGAGACGGTGGTGCCGATCTGGTCGACGGCGAACTGGCTGGAACGGGAGGTCTACGACCTGTTCGGCATCCAGTTCCGTGGGCACCCCGACCTGCGGCGGATCATGATGCCGGACAACTACGCGGAAGGACACCCGTTGAGAAAGGACTTCCCGCTGCGGGGTCGGTTCAGCCGGGCGGAACAGACCCGCAGGGCGCTGTCGTTCGACCTGGCGGATTACTACACGGAGCGGGAGCTGGACGTCCTGACCCGCGCGCAGGCGCAACACAGGGACGCGTCGCAGGACCCGCGGGGAGCGAGACCGACCGTGGAGGAGGGTGGATGAGCAAGCGGACCGTCGAATACGAGGTCAGGCGGCCCCCGGTCGAGGGGGTCGATGGGCGGCCCGTGATCTCACCGGTGCTCCCGGCCGGGGTGGAGCCGTCGCTCCGCAGCGACCCCATGCTGATCAACATGGGGCCGCAACACCCGGCGACCCATGGCGTGCTTCGTCTGGTGCTCGAGCTGGACGGGGAGACGGTTGTGCGTTGCACGCCGCACATCGGCTACCTGCACTCGAGCTTCGAGAAGCTGGGCGAGTATCGCTCGTGGAACCAGATCGTCCCGCTCACCGACCGGATGGACTACCTGGCGCCGCTGATCTATAACGTGGCGTTCGTGGCGGCGGTCGAGAAGCTGATGGGGATCGAGATCACCGAGCGGTGCAAGGTCGTGCGGGTCATGCTGATGGAACTGGACCGCATCTTCAGCCACCTGCTCTGGATCGGGACCACTGCCATCGACATCGGTGCGTTCACGGTCTTCCTGTACACGTTCCAGCGGCGCGAGGAGATCTACAACCTCCACGAGGCGCTGACCGGGGCGCGGATCACGACGTCGGCCACACGGGTGGGCGGGATGATGGCGGACCTTCCGCCCGGGTTTACCGATGAGCTTCGGCGCTTCGTCGATGAGGCCATGCCCCGCACGCTCGACGAGGTCGAGACCCTGCTCAGCAACAACAACCTGTGGATCGGGCGGAACAAGGGCATCGGCGTGATCGGCGCCAAGGAGGCGATCAACGCCGGCCTCACGGGGCCCCTCCTGAGGGCCGCGGGCGTGGACTACGACGTCCGCAAGGACCGGCCGTACTATGACTACGAGACCTACGATTGGGACGTGATCGTGGGCGAGCATGGCGACAACTACGAGCGCTACCTCTGCCGCATGGAGGAGATGCGGCAGAGCTTGCGGATCGTCCGACAGACCCTGGATCGCCTGCCTGAAGGCCCGATCAACGTGGACGACCCCCGGGTCATCCTCCCGTCGAAGACGGCGGCGATGAACGACATGGAGTCGATGATCCACCACTTCAAGGTGGTCATGGAGGGGGTCAAGGCGCCGCCTGGCGAGAGCTGGTTCGGTCTCGAGAGCTCCAAAGGCGAGCTGGGCATGTACGTGGTCAGCGACGGCGGGTCCAAGCCGGTCCGGTGGCGGGTGCGCGGGCCAAGCTTCGTCAACATGAGCGCGTTGCCTCAGATGGTGGAAGGTCACTTGCTGGCGGACGTGATCGCGACCAATGCCAGCCTGGACATCGTGCTGGGGGAGATCGATCGGTGAGCGATTCGGGATCGACTTCGACTTCGACTTCGACTTCGGACGGTGGCGGGATGAAGAATCCGGGGTGGGCGGGTGAGACCGGGGAGTTCGATCTATCCGAGGCCGAGGTGCGCGGCGTGGATTACGTCGGACCCCAGCCGGCGGAAGGGTGGCCGGCCGGTGGTGTGAATGCATACCCCTTCCAGCGGGCCGAGCGGGACCCGGACACACCGTTGTTCGAAGGACCGTACAGGCAGAGGCTGAACAGGATCCTGGCCCGGTACCCGGACCGGCGCGCGGCGATGCTGCCGGTGCTGAACCTGGCACAGGAGATCCGCGGCTACCTGTCCCAGGAGGCGATGGAGAAGGTGGCCGAGGTGGTAGGCGAGGCGCCTGCGACGGTCCGAGGCGTGGCCACCTTTTACACGATGTACAACAAGCGGCCGGTCGGGCGGCACCTGATCCAGGTCTGCACGAACGTCAGCTGCAACCTGTGCGGCGGGCACGACGTCTTCCGGGCGTTCCTCGAGCACACCGGCACCGAGCCTGGCGCCATCAGTGAGGACGGCGAGTTCACGGTGATCGAGGCCGAGTGTCTGGGGGCCTGCGGCTTCCCGGCAGCGGTCCAGATCAACAACCGGTACTTCGAGAACGTGGAAGCGGCCCACGTCCCGGACATCCTCTCACGTCTCAAGTCGCGCGGGGTAGATCCAGAGACGACACCGACTTCGACTTCGACTTCGACTTCGGAGCGGAGCGCGGAGGGCGGCGAGGCCTCGGGCGGAGCGGCGGACTCGGAGCCCGCGCCGAAGCCGAGGGGGGAGGGGTAGCGCAGTGGCCTATCCCTACACGCACGAGCGTGAGACCCGGGTCATGAGCCGCGGCTTCGGCGACCCGGCCACCCGCACGGTCGATGGCTGGCGCAAGCTGGGCGGGTACACCGCGCTGGAGAAGGCGCTGGGAATGACGCCCGAGGAAGTGGTGGACGAGGTCAAGGCATCGGGGCTTCGAGGACGGGGCGGGGCGGGCTTTCCCGCGGGCGTGAAGTGGAGCTTCATGCCGCAGGAAAAGAAGGGCCCCCACTACATGCTCATCAACGCGGATGAGTCGGAGCCGGGCGCGTTCAAGGACCGGGAGCTGATCCGGTGGACGCCCCATCAGGTCATCGAGGGGGCGCTGATCGGAGCGCACGCGATCCGGGCTCAGGACGTCTACATCTACATCCGCGGCGAGTTCTTCGAGCCTGCCCAGATCCTGGGGAAGGCGATCGAGGAGGCCTATGCACGGGGGTATGCCGGGAAGAATATCCTGGGCACAGGCGTCGACATCGACGTAACGATCCACCTGGGCGCCGGCGCCTACATCTGCGGCGAGGAGACGGCGCTGATGAACTCGCTGGAGGGGCGCCGGGGCCAGCCACGGATCAAGCCGCCCTTCCCGGCGGCAAGCGGCGTGTTCGCCGCGCCCACCACCATCAACAACGTCGAGACGATGTGCAGCGTGCCGCACATCATCAACAACGGCGGCGCCTGGTACCGGGGCTTCGGCACGGAGAAGAGCCCCGGCACCAAGCTGTTCAACGTGTCCGGCCACGTCGTGAGGCGGGGTAATTTCGAGCTGGTACTCGGCTTCCCCATGAAGGACCTGATCTTCGACGTCTGTGGCGGGATTCGCGATGGCCGCACGCTCAAGGCGGTGATCCCCGGCGGCAGCTCGGTGCCGATCCTGTCGGCCGAGGAGATCGAGGGGGTGGCCTGCGACTACGAGAGCGTGGCCGCCGCGGGCACCATGCTGGGTACCGCGTCCATGATCGTGATGGACGATCGCACGAACATGGTGACGCAGGTCCGCCGCATGGTCGAGTTCTACGCCCACGAGAGCTGTGGCCAGTGCACGCCGTGCCGCGAGGGTACCGCCTGGATGGCCAGTATCCTTCGGCGCCTGGAGGCGGGGCAGGGGAACCGGGAGGACGTGGACACCCTGCTTTCCCTGTCGAAGAACGTGACGGGCACCACGATCTGTGTGCTCAGCGACTCGGCGGCCGCGCCGGTGGTCAGCTGGATCAACAAGTTCCCGGAGGACGTCGATCGTCTGGTCGGCGCCCGGCCGTCAGGAGCCAGGTCAACCGTGGCGGCGAGCGCCGCGGCCGAGACGTAAGGGCGGGGAGACAGCATGGCGAACGCTGGCGACACGAAGGTGGACACCGTCACCTGCACGATCGACGGGACGGAAGTGACGGTCCCGAAGGGCACGCGCATCATCGATGCCGCGGAGCAGCTCGGGATCGGGATCGTTCACTACTGTTATCACCCCGCCCTCTCGGCCCCGGCCATGTGTCGGATGTGCCTCGTTGAGGTGGAGGGTGCGCCCAAGCTCCAGCCGGCGTGCGTGTCCACGGTGGCCGATGGCGCCGTGATCCGCACGACCGCGCCGGTCGCCGAGGAGGCCCGGACGGGCGTCCTCGAGTTCTACCTCATGAACCACCCGCTGGACTGCCCCGTGTGCGACGCGTCCGGGGAGTGCAAGCTGCAGGACTACGTGCACCAGGAGGGCCGCAAGCACGGCCGGTCCGTGGAGCCGAAACGCGTGCTCGGTCAGGACGACTTCGGCGGCGATGTCCTCTACGACGGCGATCGCTGCATCATGTGCACGCGGTGCGTTCGTTACATGCGCGAGGTAGCGGGCGATGACCGACTGTGCGTGGTCCAGCGAGGCAGTCGCTCCGTGATCGACACCTTCTTCGATGACGGTTTGGACGGCTCGCCGTTCGCCAGCAATATCATCGATATCTGTCCCGTGGGCGCGCTCCTCTCGAAGGACTTCCTGCACAAGGCCCGGGCGTGGGACCTGGACCGGACTCCGTCCGTTTGTCCCAACTGCTCCCAGGGGTGCAACATCACGCTGGACACCCGCGACAACCTGGTCCAGCGTCTCAAGCCGCGGCACAACCCGGACGTGAACTCGTACTGGATGTGCGACTACGGTCGTTATCGCTACGAGTGGATCAATCGTGGCGCCGCACCGTTCCCCTACGGCCTGCCGGGTCGGGCGCCCGGCACGCGGGGCAACGGGGCGGGGAGCGAGGGGTCGCCGCTGCCCACGGTTATGGTGAGCGCCGCGGCGGAGTTGGCCCGGGGTCGAGTGGAGACGCCGCTGCTGCGCCGTGACGGCGAGCTGACCATGGCGGGCTGGCAGGACACGGTCCTCGCCCTCGTGGATCGGTTGAAGGCAACACAGGGCGGTGTGACCGTCATCGGCTCACCCTATCATGCCAACGAGGACAACGGGCTGCTTCGCCGTCTCCAGGAGGTGACCGGCGGCGCCGAAGCGAGGTACCGCTCGCCGCGAGCCCCAGCGGAGGTCCCGCTCCCGGGCTTCCCGGGCCTGGCGCGGCGGCGTTCGCGGTTTCCTGACGAAGCGAATGGCTTTGAGCAGTGG
>CAYXJH010000051.1:0-14287 GCA_964465415.1 uncultured Gemmatimonadaceae bacterium | reverse complement strand
CCCCGCCCTGTCGTTCAAATACGCGCCGAACGCGGCGGCGAACCGTGCCACGACGTCCGGCGTCAGCGATTCGCCCACCCGGCCGCGGATGCCGGACACACTAACCATCAGCCCTGCTGGGATCTCGAATACCATGTCCGTTCCATTGAGAAGAGCCGCCGCCGGGTGGCGTCGGCTCGGTCGCACGGCCGGAAACGACGCGGCCCGCCGGATTCCGACTCCATTCAAGGATTGCGCCAGTCAGAGGGTCCGGACCAATAGGTCCACCACAGCGCCCGGGTTGTCGGCGTTCAGCCAATGGTCGCCCTGCACCTCGTGCAGGAAGACGCGACCGTTGTCCAGCCCTGCATCCCGGATCCTCGCCGTGGCCTCCGCGCCCAGGACGGGCGAGCCCGTGGCACGGACGACGTGGATGTCCAGACCGCTCCTCGGATCCTCGAGGATCGACCAGAGGTCGGTGCGAAAAAAGTCGTTCAATAGATCCCGGATTGCGTCCAGGTCCACACGCCACCGGTACTCGCCGCCACTGTCTTCGAGATTCATCGTCATCCAGACCGCGACACCGCGATCCACACCACGATCCGTCAGCGCCGTGACGGCCGCCTCGCGATCGTCGAAGCGGTCGGGAAGCTCGCGCAGCAGCTCGAGTAGTGACCACGGCCCCTCGTACGTGCGGCGAGCCTCCGGCGTGGAGTCAATGACCCAGACCTGTTCCACGCCGGGGTCGTCCTGGCCGCGGAGCAGCGCCACCTTGCCGCCGAACGAATGCCCCAGCAGCGCCCGGATCCCATGCCCTCCACCGAGCTCGTCCAGGTCCGCGGCCGTCCGCTCGAGGGTGTGGGGTGGCTCGAACCCGAGCGAGCTGCCGTGCTCCCGGAGATCCACCAGGACCGCTCCCCATTCGGGCCGCGCCCGGACCACGTCCCGGGCGACCGAAGCCCAATTGCGGCCCGACCCGAAGATCCCATGGAGAACCGCGAGCCACCGCTCCGGCGAGGCGCCGTCGGCGACGACGTCCTGGGTGGAGAGGCGCGACGTCATGGGCGGCACACGCAAACGGGGTCAACTGGCCACCCCTCCGGCCTGCACCTATCTTGCGCCGGGCGAGTTCGTGCCACGCCGCGACGACCGCGCATACCCATGGATCTCCACCTCTTTCGAGAAGACACGAACGGCTCATGGACCACACCGAGCACCGCTTCGCGACCCGTGCCATCCACGCCGGCCAGCGGCCCGATCCGACCACGGGCGCCATCATGCCACCCATATACCAGACGTCCACGTACGTACAGCCGGCACTGGGGGAGCCCGTGCACGGGTACGAGTACGCCCGGGTCACCAACCCGACCCGCGATGCCCTCCAGGCCAATGTGGCCGCGCTGGAGGGGGGACGCCATGGCGCGGCCTACGGCAGCGGGATGGCCGCCATCGAAGCCATCGTGAAGAAGCTTTCGGCCGGAGACCACGTGGTCAGCGAGGAGAACACGTACGGCGGCACGACCCGGATGTTCAACACCGTCCTGGCGCGGCTGGGAATAGAGTTCACGTACGTGGATGGACGCGACCCTGCCCGGATCCGCGAGGCCATCCGGCCCAACACGCGGTTGATCCATCTCGAGACGCCGACCAACCCGATGATGCGCATCACCGATCTGGTCGCCGCCGCGGAGATCGGACGGGAGGCGGGGATCTCCACCTGTGTGGACAACACGTTCGCATCCCCCTTCAACCAGCGTCCGCTGGAGCTTGGCGTCGACCTGGTCGTCCATTCGACCACCAAATACCTGAACGGCCATAGCGATGTCGTCGGTGGCCTCGTCGTGACCAGCGACGACGAGTGGGCCGAGCACCTCTACTACATGCAGAAGGCGGTTGGCGCCGTACCTGGACCCATGGACGCGTGGCTCACGCTCCGCGGCACCAAGACCCTGGCCGTGCGTATGGAGACCCACAACCGGAACGGCCAGGCCGTGGCGGAGTTCCTGGCCGACCACCCGGCGGTCGAGGCGGTCCATTACCCGGGCCTCCCATCGCATCCGCAGCACGAGCTGGCCGGCCGGCAGATGCGCGGCTTCACGGGAATGATCAGCATCGAGCTCGGCTCGCTGGAGCGGGCTCGTACCATGGTCGAGGCGACTCGCATCTTCTCGCTGGCGGAAAGCCTGGGCGGCGTGGAAAGCCTAATCGGCCACCCCGCCATGCAGACGCACGCAGCCGTGCCGCGGGAGCGTCGCGATGCCATGGGCATCACCGACGGCCTGGTCCGCCTCTCCGTCGGAATCGAGGACGTCGAGGACCTGATCGACGATATCGCTCAGGCGCTCGATGCGATCCCGTGAGGCGGACGGTGACCGACCCGGAAACCCGAGTCGATCCACGGACGTAGGGTGTGGTGACCACCGACAACCGGCTACGCCCCTACGCACACGAGAGAGACCCTGATGGAAAGCAGCACGCTGGAGCCGAAGCGCGTCATACTGACCGGTATCGCCGCCGACAGCTGGGAGCATCCGGCCGACCGCGCGGCGCTCGCCGCCCTCCGCAGGGTGCCCGCGTTCGATGAGGTGCTCCGAAAGTTGTTCGGGTTCTTCGGCGAGAAGCCCATCCGGCTCGCATTCCAGGCGAACGCCGTACGCGTTTCCGGAAAGCAGTTCCCGGACGTCCACGCCCGGTACACACGCGTCCTGGAGACGCTGGATGCTCCGGAGCACTACCCCCTCTTCGTGTCCCAGACGCCCATCGTCAACGCCGGCGCCTACGGCATGGAGCACCCGTTCATCGTCCTGAACAGCGGCGCCATCCGTCTGCTTGACGAGGAAGAGCTCGTCTTCCTCCTGGGTCACGAGCTCGGTCACGTCATGAGCGGGCACGTCCTGTACCGGACCATGCTCGTGATCCTGCTCCAGCTCGCCAACATCGGCTATCCCATCGTCGGGTTCGCGGCCCGTGCCGTCCTGGTCGGCCTCCTCGAGTGGTATAGGAAGAGCGAGCTCAGCTCCGACCGGGCCGGCCTGCTGGCGTGCCAGGATCCGCAGATCGCCCTGGGCACCTCGCTCCGGCTGGCCGGCGGCGGTCGCGACGATGAGACCGACTTGAACGAGTTCCTGGCCCAGGCCGACGAGTACCGCGAGAGTGGCGACGTGGCCGACTCCGTCTTCAAGGTGCTCAACCTCCTCGGCACGACCCACCCCTTCCACACGCTCCGGGCGGCCGAGCTCCGGGACTGGGTCGAGTCCGGCGCCTACGACCGGATCCTCCGGGGCGAGTACCATCGCCGCGGCGAGCCTGATGCCCCCTACCTCGACGACCTCCGCGCCGCAGGCCAGTCCTACCGCGAGGGCGCAAGGGAGATCTTCGATCAGATGGCCGAAGGCGCCCGCGACGCCGCCGACAAGGTCCGACAGGCTGTTGCCGACGCGCTCCGCGGACTGTAGAAGTAACGGGACGCGAGACACGAGACGCGAAACTCGAGACGCGAAACCCGAAACGAGGGTCACGGGTCACGGGTCACGGTCTCGACAACGAGTACTGGCTTGGATGAAGATCCTCATCGTCGGGAATGGCGGGCGCGAGCACACGCTCCTCTGGAAGCTGCACCGTGACCGGCCTTCGGCGCGCTTCTTCATCACCCGTGGCAACGGGGGGACGGGCGCCTTCGCCACGCATGTTCCGTTGGACCCGGGCGACGTCGCTGGCGTTGCGGGGTGGGCGGCGGCCGAGGGCGTGGACCTTGTGGTTGTCGGGCCGGAAGGGCCGCTGGCGGAGGGACTGGTGGACGCGCTGCGGGAGCGGCGGGTTCCGGCGTTCGGCCCGGACCGCGATGCTGCCGAGATCGAGTCGTCCAAGGTGTTTTCGAAGGATGTGATGCGGGTTGCGAAGGTACCGACGGCCGAATACCGCGCGTTCACCGAAATCGACAAGGCCGAGGCGTACATCCGCGAGCAGGGCGCACCCATCGTCGTGAAGGCCTCCGGCCTGGCCGCCGGCAAGGGCGCCATCGTCTGCGAGACCGAGGACGAGGCGATCCACGCCGCCCGCCGGATGCTGCGAGCCCACGACTTCGGGACGGCCGGGCTGCAGGTCGTGATCGAGGAGCGCATGCGCGGAGAGGAGCTTTCCGTGTTCGCCCTGACGGACGGCCAGAACGTCCTGGTCATGCCGCCAGCGCAGGACCACAAGCGCATCGGCGAGGGGGATACGGGACCGAACACGGGCGGCATGGGCGCCTACGCACCGGTGTCGATCGTCGGCCGGTCTCTCATGGACCAGGTCCGGGACAGGATCCTCCTGCCCACGCTGGCCGAGATGCGGAGGCGGAGGCGCCCGTTCAGCGGCCTGCTCTACGCCGGCATCATGCTCACCGAGAGCGGCCCCCGGGTGATCGAGTTCAACTGCCGCTTCGGTGACCCCGAGACCCAGGCCATCCTGCCCTTGATGGACAGCTCTCTCCTGGACCCGATCCTGACCATCGCGAACGGCGGATCCATCGGTGACGGACGGATGACCTGGGATGACGGCGCCGCGGTCACCACCGTCCTTGCATCCGGCGGGTACCCGGGCGACTACGAGAAGGGACACGAGATCAACGTCCCGGCCGGCCTGGAAGCCGAGGCGGGTGTTCTGCTGTTCCACGCTGGCACCACGCGCGACGATGGCCGGCTCCTGACGTCCGGCGGGCGCGTCCTGGCCGTGACAGGACTGGGTAATGCTATCCGTCAGGCCGCGGAGCGCAGCCGGGAGGCAGCAGAAAGCATCGCGTTCGAGGGCCGCGTCTTCCGACGCGACATCGGTTGGCGTGAGCTCGAGCGCCGCTGAGCCCCCGCCGTGCCCGAGCTTCCAGAGGCCGAGACGATCGCGCGGGACCTCGATCCGCGCCTCAAGGGCGCCCGCATCACCGGCGCGAGCGTTCGCCACCCGGACGTGCTCGAGACCTCGCCGACCATATTCGAGAACGATATCCAGGACCGCAGAATCGCTGGCGCCGCGCGCCGGGGCAAGAACGTCGTCCTGGCCTTCGACGATGGATCCCGCCTCGTAGTCAACCTGGGGATGACCGGCCGGCTGGTGCTCAGCGACTCGCCGCGGGCCACCGAGCTGCGCCACATCGCCGTCCGACTCGAGCTGGAAGATGGACGCTCGGTCCTGTACGATGACGTCCGTCGCTTCGGTCGCCTTGCCCTCCTGGAGTCGGGGGCCTGGGCACGTCGCGATGAGGAGCTCGGGCTCGAGCCGCTGGGCGCTACGTTCACCGCCGGGGTCCTGTGGCAGCTCACACGGCGAACCCGAACACCGATCCGCAACTTCCTGCTCGATCAATCGAAGGTGGCGGGGGTTGGCAACATCTACGCCCTGGAAGCGCTGTTCCGAGCCCGTATCCGTCCCACCCGTCGCGGTCACCGGGTCACTCGCGCGGAGGCCGCTGCGCTCCATGAGGCTCTCCGCGCAGTCCTCTCCGAGGCCATCGTTCATCGCGGCACCACGTTCTCGGACTATCGGGACGCTACTGGCGAGGCCGGGGCGTTCCAGCCGCTGCTGAAGGTGTACGGGCGGGAAGGCGCATCGTGCATCGACTGCGGCGCGACCATCAAGCGCAGGGTGCTCACGAACCGTTCCGCGTTCTACTGCCCCGTCTGTCAGCCGTAACGACGATGACCCTTGCCATCCAGGTGGAGCCCCACCCACTCCTTCGAGCCGTCGCCTTTACGACCGACCTGGCCGCGGTCCATCCGGACCTGTCTTCCCCGGCCTGGCTGGTGGACCTCCTACGCCTTGATGCCAGCTCCCCCTTCGAACACGACGGCCGCGTCCGCGCCTCCGTCCGTGACGCGCTCCGCATCGACGGATACAAGCCCACCGGACGCGGCAAACCCGCCTCCGAATACCTCGCCCGTGCCGCCGACCAGGGTGTCCTCGCCTCCATAAACCTGCCCGTCGACGCCTGCAACGTCGTCTCCCTCCATAGCGGGATCCCCATCAGCGTGATCGACCTGGATCGCGCTAGCCCCCCCTTTCACATCGCAGTGGCCGGTCAGGACGACGCGTACGCCTTCAATCCCAGCGGCCAGTCCATCCGACTTGGAGGACTACCCTGCCTGTTCGACGCCGCAGGACCCTGCGCCAACGCGGTCCGGGATGCCCAGCGGACCAAGACCCGGCCCGCAACAAGACAGACCTTGTCGGTCCTCTGGGGTTGCTCCCCACTGGAGGACCGGACCGCCGCCGCCCTGGCGTGGTACCTGGAGATCCTCCAGAGGGCGGGCGCCACGACACGGATGGTAGACCGCGTCGCGCACCTCGGGAGCGAGCGCTGAGCGAGCCGGACCAAGCACTGCCCTCGCCTTCCAGCAGCGATCGGTCGGAAGCAGGCAACACGTCAGTCGTTCCCCTCCTATGTTCCAGAGCAGGCTTACCCGCCGCATGAGCGGCTAACTCGCCACTCGTTCTTCCTCCCATTCCCGATGAGAGCATTTCCCGCCATTACGCAGGTCAACGCACCACTCGGTCTCCTTCGATCTCCGAGAGTCGACTCGCCACCGGGGCCTGCATCGGGCCTCCGGCGTCCGGCGTCGGGGCGTCGGGCGTCGGGTTTGGGATCTCGGCCCTTGCCGAACAAAAGCCGAATCCTCACCTTTTCCCAACCTATGTCGACCACCGCAGCCGCGACGCACGAGGAAGGGACCGGCCCGAAGCCCGGCCCGCAGCCCGGCCGGGAGCTTCGGGAGTTCGTTCGCGCCCATGCGGAGAACCGACCCGGTGTGTACCGGCTGGTTGGGCCGGACGATCAGGTGCTATACGTCGGGAAATCGATCCGGGTACGGAGCCGGCTCCTGTCGTATTTCCGCGCGGATCGGGGCGACAAGGCGGCGGAGATGGTGTCATTCGCGCGAAGGATCGAGTGGGACAATCACCCGAGCGAGTTCGCGGCACTGCTGAGAGAATTCCGCGAGATCCGGCGTCTGCGACCTCCGTTCAACGTACAGCACAAGAAGGAGCGGGCTACGTGCTTCATCCGGATCCCGCGGGAACCGGCTGCACGTATCCTCGTCACGGCCCGACCGCTGGACGACGGCTCGGAGTACCACGGGCCGCTTGTGGGGGCGGACCGGGCGCGGGCCGCCGTGCGGGTCCTAGTGGATTCGATGGGTCTGCGGACGTGCCCGGCGACGACGCCGTTGCGGCTTGCGGACCAGGCCGACCTGTTCGGCGCAGACTATGTTCCGCTGTGCGCGCGCGCCGACTTCGCCCGCTGCCTGGCACCGTGCGCCAGCGGATGCACCGAGGCCGAGTACGGTTCGAGTCTGGCAGCGGCCCGGGCTTTCCTTCGGGGCGAGACGGACGAGCCGCTGCGCCGGCTATACGGCCACCTGCGGCGTGCGATCGAGCGCTGGCTGTTCGAGTATGCGGCTGTCGTCCTGGAGCGGATCGAGTTGCTGGAATCAGTGCAATCCTCCCTGTTGCGGACGGGTCGCGCCCTGGACGGGCTGACGGCGGTGTACTCGGTCCCCGGGCACGCGGGTGAGGACCGCATGTACGTGCTGCACCGCGGGTTGGTGCTGGCGGAGGTCACTGCCCCACGTGACAGGCGGGAGACGCGGGCGACGCTGCGGCAGGCCGAGCGGCTCCTGGAGGGCCCGCCGCCGTCGATTCCCCGTATCGGCCCCGACGGTATCGCGGAGATGTTGCTCGTGGAGCGGTGGTTCCGTCGGAACGCGACCGAGCGAGAGCGACTGCAGAGGTTGTGACGGTTTCGGGTACACGCTTTGCACGGGTCGGCGCACATGAACGATCATGAACCCACACGCCCCCGGTCCGTCGAGGGCCGTCTCGCTCGATTGATCGAATCCACGAATGACATCTGCGCGGGCGACGAGCATCGGCGGGAGCCGCTGGTGGAGCGAGGCGAGGCCCACGGCCTGGACCGGGCGACGGCCGAACAGGCGTACGACATAGCCGTCGAGGAGAAGCTCCCGCCCGCGTACGGAATCGCGGTGACCGCAGCCGGTATCAGCGTACAATCGATGGAGACGCCGCCTCCGGATGTCCGGGCCGCGGAAGCGGGGGAACCGGACTGGGTGGACAGACCCCCCGCCACAGGCGACGCGGACGCCGAGCGTCGGATGCGCCAGACGTTCCGGCGCGTTCGCTCCGTTCTGGCGGCTGCCCCGACGCCGCGTGACGCGTTCGAGGCGCTGGCTGGCGAGTCGGACCTCGAGATCTTCGATTACTGATCCAGCTCGATGAACTGGACAGTCGGCCTGTCTTCGACGTGAAGGAGGGCCAGGGTGGGCGGGATACCGAAGCGAGCCGCGCCGGCGGCGCCGGGATTCACCACCAGCACGCCATCCGCTGCGTCCTCCAGCGGACGGTGGGTGTGACCGTAGACGATCACATTGACGTCCGGCACGGCTCGCCGTAGGGCTTCCGGCGTGGGTGAGCCGAGCTGATGCCCGTGCAGCACGGCGATGCGCAGACCGCCCAGCTCGAGCCGTGCCATGGACTCCACCCGCTCCCGGATCTCGAACCCGTCGGTGTTCCCCCACACGGCCGTCACGGGCGCGATTGCGGCAAGCTCGACCAGGATATCGGGAGGGCCGATGTCGCCTGCGTGAAGGATGTGGTCCACGCCGGCTAGTCGGTCGAATACCTCGGGTCGCAATATGCCGTGCGTGTCGCTGATGAGACCGATCCGCATTGCCTTTCCTCGTGTTCGATGGCTTTGACCGCCCGTTTCCGCATGCCCGGGAGCCTCGACCGCTGGTCTGCACGTTGCACCCTGGCGACAACGCAGATGCAAACGGCTGACCGCCCGGGGGAACCAGTGAGCGAGGATCGACCGGACCGCAGAGACCGAGGGACCCGTCCACCCATGGGCGTGAGCTTGTTAAGGCGATCACGTACGCATTCCGACGACCTTCCGACCTGGTTGGTCGAGCCGGGGAACCCACTCGCCTGGGCCACCCCCGGCCGTCTGACCGTCTGGTCACCGCCCAGCCGTGCCGGCGCGCCCACGCGTCGCCAAAGCCCTGATTCCAGCCTAGATTGAGGCTCGCCAGCCTCATTGACTGCCGATCGAAACACGGCGGGCGACGCAGCCGTAAGGAACCCCGGACCTGGGATCCGCTCACCGCGGGAGATAGTGGATTACGCGCAGCTATCCGATCAGGACGTCATTCTGCACGCCCGTGAGGGGCGCGAGTCGGCGTTTCGGGAGCTGATTCGCCGGTACGAACGCCCGGTGTTCAGCGTGATCTACCGCATGATCCGTGACCGCGAGATGGCGGAGGACCTGGCCCAGGAGACCTTCATCAAGGTCCTGAACGCGCTAGACCGCTACGATCCCAAGTACAAGTTCAGCTCCTGGATCTTCAAGATCGCGCATAATGCGACGCTGGATCAGCTGCGCAAGAAAGAACCGGACACGCTCTCGCTGGAAGGCTCTCCACACGCCCGTACCCAGGAGCAGGCGGAGGCGACGTCGTTCACCGCGGTCGCCACGGCCGAGAATCCGGAACAATACACGCAGAGCAAGGAGCTTGGATCGGAGATCGAGGCCGCCATCGAGAAGCTTCGTCCGGAATACAGGGCCGTGATCGTGCTCTGGCACATCGAAGGCCGGCCCTACGACGAGATTGCCGAGATCCTGGACCTGCCCCTGGGCACGGTCAAGACGTATATCCACCGGGGCCGCAACGAGTTACGGGAAATGCTGCAGCATCTGCGAAACTGAAACTCGCGGCCGCCGGATTCCGTACGGTAGGACAGACCAGAACAACACGGAGACAGGAACCTTGAGCGAGACGCTTAATCACCCGGCCCCGGAACGGCTCGAAGCCTTCGTCGAGGATGCGCTCGACGGGGCGGACCAGGCCGTGGTGGGGTCCCATCTCGCGACCTGCGAACGGTGCCAGACGGAGGTGGCAGAGCTGCGGTCGTTGTTCGAAGCGCTGTCCACCCTTCCCGAGCTGTCTCCTTCGATGGGCTTCGCGGACCGCGTGATGAAGGGCGTTCGTGTCCGGCGGCCCGTCATGGAGCTGGTGAACGAGTGGATCGAGCGCATGACGCCGGCCACCGATCGGGGGTGGGCGATCGCGACCGCATTGGTGGCCATGCCGGTCCTGGTGGTCGGATTCGTCGCCTGGTGGATCCTGTCGCACCCGGAGGTGAGCGTACAGGGCCTGTGGCTGGTCGCCAACGTGATGGTAGGCGAGGCCGCCGCGAGTGCCTGGCAATGGACGGTTGGCACGGTGGCGTCGTCCAATCTGGCCCTCTGGACGGCGAGCGCACTGGACCTGGCCGCCGCACTGGGCCGGGGCGGGTTGGGTCTGGCAGCCGTGATGTTCGCCACGATGACCGTGCTTTCGGTCTACGTGCTCTACGAAAACCTGTTCCGCACCTCTGCGCGGAGAACTGAACATGCGTCGTTCCTTTTCTAACCGGCCGATTCCCGCCCTGCTGCTAGCGGCGGCCATTATACCCGCGCCGGTACTTGCGCAGGCACAGGAGGCTCGCGGGCAGATCGTATCGAGCGAGATCGCTCTATCCCGTGATGCCGCCGATCTGCGGCTCGAGCTGGCGGACGGTCGGCAGGTCAACATCCGTCTGGCTGATGACCAGTCGGTACGTGTCAACGACGAGCGCGTCGGCGCGTACGAGCGACGCGGGGCGCTGGATCAGGCGTGGCGCGAGCTCCTCCAGCAGGCGATGGACGCCCCCACCGGCGAGCTCGCGACCATGCTGGCGGCATGGCAGCCGCCGGCACAGGCGGGCGCGGCCGGGACCCGGATCCTGGAGCAGCTGGCTGGGCTGGAAGCGCCGGTCCCACCAGCGGCGGCGCCACAAGAGGTACCGTCAGACGCGTCGGACACGATCCAGCGGTTGAATCAACGGATCCTCGAGCTCGAGCGGGTGCTACAGGACCCGGACGCCGCGGCTCGAGCGGATGACCTGGGTGCGCTCGACATTCCTGCCCTGCGCGACCTCCGCCGGAGCCTCGAACAGGATCTTCGTCAGCAGATCCGGCAGGAGATGCGCAGCGAGATGCGGCGGGAAGCCCGGCAGCGCCCGCCTTCGCCGTTCCGCCATATCACGAGGGGCCTGACGGGCATCTTCTCCACGCTGATGGCCTATGCGGTGCTGGTCGGCCTTGGCTTCCTCGCCGTGTTCTTCGGGCGGAGCCACCTGGAAACGATCGCGGACACGGCGCGTCACTCCACGTTGCGCTCGGGACTGGTCGGGCTCGCCGGCTCGTTCCTGGTCCTGCCGGTCTTCATCCTCGGGATCCTGGCGCTGGCGATCTCCATTGTGGGGATCCCGCTCCTCCTCGTGTACCTGCCGCTGTTCCCGCTGGCCGTGGTGCTGGCGGCGGTAGGCGGGTACCTCGCCGTGGCCCACGGCGCCGGGGAGGCGCTCGCGGAACGGAGATTCCGGGGCACGGAATGGTTCACCCGGGCGAACTCGTACTACTACGTGATCACCGGCGTCGGGCTGCTGGTCGTGCTGTTCATCGCGGCGAACGTCGTCACGATGGCCGGGCCCTGGCTCGGGTTCCTCCAGGGTCTGCTCAAGTTCATGGCCGTCATGGTCACGTGGGCGGCGTTCATGGTAGGGTTCGGCGCATTCCTGCTGTCTCGCGGCGGGACCCGGCCCACGGCCGACGTGGCCCGCCCGCTGGAAGAGGAGGAGATCCATGTTTGATCGCACGCTGTGCGCCGCGCTCGTGGCCCTGGCGGCGACACCGCTCGCCTCGCAGGCCCAGGACTGGCGAGACGTCACGTCGTTCCGGCAACAGTCGGATGAAACCCGACTGGACGTGGAGGTCCGCTACGGCGCGGGCAGGCTGGCGATCGAGCCCGGCGTGCGGGGCGAGCTGTATCGAGTCGGAATCCGGTATGATTCGGAGGTGTTCGATCCGCTCACGGAGTACCGTCGGGGCCGCCTCCAGGTCGGGGTCGAGGGATCCGGCCGGTCCATCCGGGTGCGCAATCAGCAGGCGGGTGACATGAAGCTGTCGCTGACGCCGGATGTGCCACTGGACATCGGGCTCAAGTTCGGGGCGGTGGAGGCCGACATCGAGCTGGGCGGGCTACGCGTCTCACGGATCAAGATCGAGACGGGCGCGAGCGATAGCCGGATGCGCTTCTCGCAGCCGAACCCGATCGAATGCCGGAGTCTCGAGTTGAGCATGGGCGCGGCGGCATTCCGGGCGATCGGGCTCGGAAACGCGAATTGTGACCGGATCAAGGCCGAGGGCGGGGTGGGCGACATGAACCTGGACTTCTCAGGCGAGTGGCCGCGCGACCTCACCGCCGACATCACCATGGCGCTCGGCTCGGTCACCCTCGTGGTACCGGAGGATATCGGGGTCATCGTCCGCCGCAGCACGTTCCTTACGAGCTTCAGTGGCACAGACTTCGATCGCCGAGGCCGGGATCATTATTCAGCCAACTGGGACCGGGCCGCGCGCAAGCTGACCGTGGAGCTCCAGGGGGCGTTCGGTTCCGTCAACGTCCGTCGGGTGGCACCCGCTTCGGCGGTCGCATCGCCCTGAGGAGGAGGTACGCATGATTTCCACCCTGTTGACGTTTTTCGTGGTAGGCTTCATCGCCCTGATCGGACTCACCATCGTCCTCGCCCTGGCGAGCGCGGTGTTCGGCCTGGCGTTCAGCCTGATCGGGTTCCTCCTCTTCAAGGTCGCCCCGATCGTGTTGATCGGGTACGTGCTGGTGCGATTCCTGGCGCCCCGCTCCCGCCGGCTGTCAGCGGCTGACCGGAAATGGCTGGAGAGTTGAGCCAATTGGGGGACGGGACACACTCCCAGGGAAACGTCGCGAACTTCGTCTGACCAGACCGCGCGTTGAAAGCAAAGGGGGGAGGAGCCGGTGGCTCCTCCCCCCTCGCGCGTACGGACGGTCAGCTACGACTACCCGTGACGGCCCAGCGAGTCATCACGCTGGAGGCAGCCATCGGACAAGGGGTTGTTCCGCTCATCGAAGGGCAGGGGCAGGTTGGTATCCGTCCCGTAGGTGCCACCACGGTGGTGCTGGCCGATGGGGAAGATCTCATCCTGTTGGCGCCCGTAGTCCCACATGAGGCGGCGCAGGTCCCCCAGCCGACGACCGGTCACCCATAGCCAGTACGCTCGCTCGTGGAAGAACTGGTCGACGCGGGCGTCCGCCGTCCCGGGATCGGCCAGCGCGGCCATCCCGATGCCGGCGCGCAGCTCATTCAGCGTGGTCAGGTAGTCCGCGCTGGCGCCCTGGTTGAGCGCCGCCTCCGCCTCGATCAGCCTGGCCTCGATGCCGTTCGCGACGATGGTGTTGGACGCACGGAGGTTGAACTTGAGCTGGCCGTAGTGCTCCGTGGGCCGGAGCGCCGTCCTCTGCGCAAGGCCCAGATGGGTGGTGGGGATCCTCGGATCCTGCACCGTGCCGTCGATCCGGCCATCGGAGCGGTATGGCAAGCCGTTGCCGCCCTCGCTGTCCGGGATCGACCACCGACCGGCCAGATTATTCATGGCCCACACACCGTTGTTCTGACGAGCCGTGTTCTCCGAATGCCAGATCACGTACTCGAACGTGGTGGGCACGTTGGCCGCGGCCGCCGCCGCTTCCGCGTAGCGACCAAGGCCGAGGAGCGCGCGCGCCAAACCGACCTGCGCGAGGTGCCCCTGTTCCGTGATGCCCCCGGCGGCAGCGACCGTGCGCGCGGCCTCGAACCGCTGGATCGCGGACTCGAAGATCTGAACGGTGGTCTGTGGTGCGCCGTACTCGATGGCACCCGCCGCCGTCATTTCACTCACCGGAACGCCGGAGCAGTACGTCTCTCCTAGCAGGACCAGGGTGAGTCCTTCGAGGTTGTGGGCCTCCGCGTGGCCGAGCGTGTTCTCGGCGTGGCGCCCGAACACGTCGCCGGCCAGCTCCGCCGCCGCGCGTGCGCGGTGGAGGTTGTGGAATACGGTGCGGATGTGCGGGTTACGCTCGTCGATGATGCGACGGTCGAGGTTCTCCCGCGTATCGAACGTCCCCGTGTGGATGAACTCATCCGCGATGAGCCCGCTCATGAGGATCTGGCCCTCGGTATTCCCACCACCGATGGGCGCGCCTACGTACGCCAGGGCGAACTCCGCCAGTGCGTGGCCGCGGACCGCAGGGAGGGTCAGGGGTCCTTCCATTGTTTCCGGGAGGACCACGTCGGGGTCGTCGACCTCGAGGATCGAGTCCAGGTCGCACCCGGCGAGGCCCAGGAGGGGCAGCGCCAGCAGCGCCACGCCCAGCCTGGCCCGGCCGCG
>CAYXJH010000050.1:0-14512 GCA_964465415.1 uncultured Gemmatimonadaceae bacterium | reverse complement strand
TCGTCTACATCCCGAAGGGCGTGAAGGTGGACATCCCGCTCCAGGCCTACTTCCGGGTGAACCAGGAGCGGATGGGCCAGTTCGAGCGCACCCTCATCATCGTCGAGGAGGGAGCCGACGCCCAGTACATCGAAGGGTGCACGGCGCCCGTCTACACCACGGAGTCATTCCATTCGGGCGTGATCGAGATTGTGGTGAAGGACAACGCGCGGTTCCGGTACGTCACGATCCAGAACTGGTCGAACAATATGTACAACCTGGTGACCCAGCGGGCGATGGTGGGCCGACACGGTCACATGGAGTGGATCGACGGGAACCTGGGCTCAAAGGTCACTATGAAGTATCCGTCCTGTTACCTGATGGGAGAAGGCGCCCACGGGTCGATCCTGTCGATCGCGTACGCGAACAACGGGCAGCACCAGGACACGGGCGGGAAGATGGTGCACGCCGCGCCGAACACGAGCTCGCAGATCATCTCCAAGTCGATCTCGGTGGGCACCGGGCGGTCGACGTACCGCGGGCTGGCCAAGGTCTACGAGGGCGCGACGAACGCGAAGTCGAACGTCGAGTGTGACGCGCTGCTCCTGAACGAGACGAGCCGCACCGACACGTTCCCGTACATCGAGATCGAGGAGAGCACAGCCAGTATCGGCCATGAGGCGAGCGTGTCGAAGATCGGGGAGGAACAGCTGTTCTACCTGATGAGCCGCGGCCTGGCGGAGGACGAGGCAGCGGCGCTGATCGTCCGTGGGTTCATCGAGCCCATCTCGAAGGAACTGCCGCTGGAGTACGCGGTGGAGCTGAACCGATTGATCGAGCTGGAGATGGAGGGCAGCGTTGGCTGAGGTGACGACGGCACCGGAGGGTGCCACGACAGGGTTGCTGAAGGTTACACGGGAAGAAGCGCTGGCTCGCGGTGAGGGCCAGCCCGACTGGCTGCGTGCCATGCGGTCGGCTGCGCACGCGGCGTCCCAGACGCTGCCGCTACCTACGCGCAAGCTCGAAGAATGGCGCTACACGGACATCTCACAGCTCAAGCTGGACGAGGTCCGGCCCATGGAGGCCGACGAGCACCCGGCCGCTCCGGCCGAGGCGCACTCCATGCTGGATGGCAAGGAAGCGTCGGCCCGGGTCCTGGTCGTGGGCGCCGCCGTCGCGGACATCGAGCTGGACCCCGCCTTGGCGGGCCAGGGCGTCATCGTGAAAGACATGGCCGTTGCCGCGTCCGAGCACCCGGACCTTGTCCGCGAGCACCTCGGCACCGCGATTCCAATGGACTCCGACCCGTTGGCGGCGCTGAACGGGGCGATGTGGACCGGCGGCATCTTTGTGTACGTGCCGCGAGGCGTGCGAGTGGAGGTCCCGATCCGCGTGGCCCGCTGGCTTCCAACCGCTGGCGTGGGTGTATTTCCACGTACGTTGATCGTGGCCGAGGCGAACAGTCATGTCGCCTACGTCGACGAGTTCGGCTCACCAGACTTCGATGAGCCGGCGGTGTCCGTCGGCGCCGTGGAAGTGATCGCGCGGGAAGGCGCCGATGTCCAGTATGTCGCGATGCAGCAGTGGGGGGCGGGCGTTCACCACCTCTCCATGCAGCGGACGCTCGCGGGACGGGACAGCAATCTCGACACCCTCGTCGTGAACCTGGGCGCCAGCGTGGCCCGGGTCGACCTGGCGGCTCGCCTCGAGGGACCGGGCGCCCGGAGCGACATGCTCGGTCTGTACTTCGCGCGGGGCGACCAGCATTTCGACCACAATACGCGCCAGGACCATGTCAGCCCCCAGGCGAACAGCGACCTGCTGTACAAAGGGGCGCTGTACGATCGCTCGAAAACCGTGTTCCGCGGAGTGATCCGTGTATTCCCGAAGGCGCAGCGGACGGACGCGTATCAGACCAACCGCAACCTGCTGCTGTCGGACCGTGCGGAGGCGGTCTCGCTTCCGAACCTGGAGATCGAGGCCGACGACGTTAAGTGCTCGCACGGGGCTACGGTCGGCCAGCTGGACGAGGAGGAGATGTTCTACCTCCGGAGTCGTGGGCTGACCCGGACGCAAGCGGAGCGGCTGGCGATCTTCGGATTCTTCGGCGAGGTGCTGGATCGTCTCCCGCTGCCTGGCGTCGTGGATGAGCTGAAGCGAGCAATCGAAGCCAAGATTCGGTGATGCCGACGTTCGTGAAGGTCGCGAGCGTGGCGGCCATGCCGGAGCGGGGGCTCGTGGCAGTGCAGGCGGAGGGGGAGAAGATCGTGCTTGTGGCGACCGGGGAAGGCGCGTTCTACGCCCTGCGGGACCGGTGCTCCCACGCCGACTTCCCCCTGTCCGATGGCCAGATCATCGACGGGAACCGCCTTGAGTGCCAGTATCACGGCGCGAAGTTCGACATCCCAAGCGGCCGGGCAGTCGCGCTTCCCGCGATCCGGCCGGTAAAGACGTTCGAGGTGAAGGTGGACGGGGACGACATCCTGGTGGCCCTGGACTGAAATGAGCAATTCTCCGCTCGGGCACGATGAGAACGGGGCAAGCGCGGCGACGGCCGCCCCGACCCGGGTCGGCACGCCCCTGGACGCGGAATCCGTTCGTGAGCGGTTTCCGTTGCTCCGGCCCGATTCCGACGGAAATCGACTGGTCTATCTGGACAGCGCCGCGACGGCGCAGCGTCCCGACGTGGTGCTCGAGGCGATAGGGAAGTTCTACCGGACGGACAACGCCAATGTGCACCGCGGCATTTACGATCTGTCGCGAAGGGCCACGGAGCGCTTCGAGGGCGCGAGATCGGTCATCGCCCGCCTCATCCATGCGCCGGACCGCGCGGAGGTGGTGTGGACGCGGGGCACGACGGAGGCGGTGAATCTGGTCGCCGCGACGTGGGGCGTGGACCACGTGGGGCGGGGCGACGAGATCGTCCTAACCGTGTTGGAGCACCACAGCAACATCGTGCCCTGGCAGCTCCTGGCCCGGCGGGTCGGCGCCAGGCTCCGCTACATCGACATCGATGACGAGGGACGCCTCCGCCTGGAGCAGTACGACGAGGTGCTGTCCGAACGGACACGGCTCGTGGCGGTCGGCCACGTTTCAAACGCCCTGGGCACCATCAATCCCGTCGCCGAGATCGTCGAGCGGGCGCACTCGGTCGGAGCTCGTGTCCTGGTGGATGGAGCCCAGGGCGCGCCCCACCTCCCGGTAGATGTCCAGGCCCTGAACTGTGACTTCTACGCACTGTCAGGTCACAAGATGTGTGGCCCCATGGGGATCGGTGCCCTCTGGGCGAGGCGGGAGCTGTTGGAGTCCATGCCGCCCTACCAGGGGGGCGGGGAGATGATCGACTCCGTGATGGCCGACGAGTCTACGTGGGCCGGGATCCCGCACAAGTTCGAGGCGGGGACGCCGAACGTCGGGGGCGCAGTGGGTATGGCGGCCGCAGCCGCGTTCCTCGAGGGTCTGGGCCGAGAAGCGATCCTCGCGCATGAGCGGGACCTCGTCGAGTACGGTCTCGATCGCCTGGGCCAGGTGGCCGGTCTCCGCATGTTCGGGCCACGCGACAGCGGCGACAGGATCGGTGTATTCTCGTTCTCCCTGGAAGGCGTGCACCCCCACGATGTGGCCACGATCCTCGATGCCGAAGGGATCGCCGTCCGGGCTGGCCACCACTGCACGCAACCGCTGATGCGGCGGCTCGGCGTTCCGGCGACGACCCGAGCGTCATGCTACGTGTACAACACGACCCAGGACATCGACCGGCTGGCCGACGGCCTCGTCAAGGCCCGCCACATCTTCGGATAACCGTCGCGTGATCGACCGCTCGACCCCTTTCCTAGGCGACCTGTTCCAGGACATCATTCTGGAGCACTACAAGCGGCCGCGGAACAAGGGTGCCCTCCAGGATGCCACGGTCCACGTCCACATGAACAATCCCACGTGCGGGGACGAGATCCACCTCTACCTTCGGATCGAGGACGGCGCCGTCAGCGACGTGGGATTCGAGGGCGAGGGCTGTTCGATCTCGCAGGCCTCGATCTCCATGATGACGCAGATCCTCAAGGACGAGTCTCTCGATGTCGGGCTTCGGATCACCGAGCGATTCAAGGAGATGATGCGGGGCGACGCCGCCGCGGCGACCGACAAGCAGCTTCGCGATGCGCGTGCCCTGGCCGGGGTCAGCAAGTTCCCGACCCGGGTGAAGTGCGCGCTCCTGGGCTGGGATGCGTTCGAAGAAGCCGTAAGACGAGAAACCTCAGCCGGGTAGAGTCCGACTCAGAACTCGTCCGGCAGCCAGAAGGTCTCGCGTACCGAGAACGCGGCGTCCGCCATGGCAAGGTCGCCCTCCGCTTCGCAGACGCCCAGGCGAACGGCGCCGGTCACGTCCAGGTCTCCTGCGTAGAGTCGGGCCAGCGTGGAGGGATCGGTCTTCACGGTAACGCTTGCGGCCCCCGGGTCCGCACCGGTCGGCGCCACGCTCGCCTCCCCATCGTCACCGAACCGGATCCGCCACGGCCCGCGGTTCTCGGGGATCAGCACGTCCGAGACCTCCACGTCCATGACCCCGCCAGCCGGAGCGGTGCGCACGCCATCGAACCACGCCCGCGCCCTGAAGGCGCGAGGGGCATCCAGGACCCGCAGCATGGGCCCCCGCGTGACCCTGCCCGTGTGGAAGTAGAGGGACGAACCGGAACGGTGATTCGGTGGCCTCGGCTCCCGGAGTCGATCCTCGAACATCTGTTCCGGACGAGCCCGATACCGCGCATTCGGCCAGCGCTCCGCCTTCGATGCGATCCAGCCGAGCAACCCCCGGAGGGCTGGTTCCGTCTCGGTCACCAGCTCGCGCACCGCGAGATCAGCATGGGCCGCTCCGACCGCGCGGCTCCGGAGTAGTGCGTATCCATCGACACCGTTCCGGTCATGGACAAGGATGAGCCGCGAAGGATCCGACAGCGTCCTTCGCACGGCGTCGGCATCCAGGGCCCGGACGGCCAGCTCCTCGCCGACCAGTCGGTACGCCCACACGCCGGCGTCCCGCTCGATCGGGCCGTGTGACCGCGCAACCACGCGGGCATAGGACT
Source organism: uncultured Gemmatimonadaceae bacterium (assembly GCA_964465415.1). Lineage (GTDB taxonomy): Bacteria > Gemmatimonadota > Gemmatimonadetes > Longimicrobiales > RSA9 > SLCC01. The sequence continues at coordinate 9,455 of CAYXJH010000050.1, read as the reverse complement.
GTGTCAGGGCCCTGACGTCCCGCTCGGACCGAGCGAGTCGAACATTCGCAGACTCGGGATAGAGCGGCAGTGCGTCGGTGCTGAAGCGGTAGTCGAGCAGACGACCCACCAGGCCCCACCCGAGTCGCGCGTAGTAGTCGGGCCGGAACGGGTACAACACGCTGATCGCATCACCTCGCTTCCGTCCCGTCCTGGCCGCCTCGGCGCAGAGCCCGGCGCCCACACCACGCCGGCGCCAGGCCGGGTCCACGGCCACGGCGGCAAGACCCATCATGGCAAGCGGACGGCCCGTGATGTGCTGGGTCAGGCGGTAGAGCTTGCAGGCACCGATCACGCGCGCGTCTTCCTCTACGACCAGGACCGTGTCGAGCCCGCCGTACCGGCCGCCGGCCTCCAGCATGCGAGCCCGCTCTTCGGCGGTACGGGACGAGGGGAACGCTTCGCACCAGAGAGAAGCTACGGCCGGGATATCGTCATTCCGGCCGGGGCGGATGTGGGCGCTGGGAGCTTCTTCGGTCGTGAGCACGGGAGCAGGGTAGGACCGCAATGGAAGCGGGTCAACCTTGCCGGCACGTCACGGACGCCGCAGCTTTCGCGCGGTCGCAGCGCGGCTACAAGGCGCAGTGCAGAAAGGCGGGCGCGGTATGAACGACCGGGGGAGGAGCGGGCGACGCGTTGCCATCATCGACGGCTGTCGAACGCCGTTCATGAAGTCGGGCACCGAATTCCGTGACATGACGGCGATCGATCTGGGCACCGTGGCGGTCCGGGAGCTGCTGAACCGTACGGACGTGACGGGAAGCGGGATCGACGAAGTGGTCTTCGGCACGGTCGTCCATTCAGTGCAGGCGCCCAACATCGCGCGGGAGGTCATGCTCCGCGCCGGGGTCGCCCCTGATGTGCCGGCGTTCACGGTGAGTCGCGCGTGCGCCAGCTCGAACCAGGCGATCACCTCAGCGGCCGAACTGATCGCCCTGGGCCAAGGCGACTCTGTGGTCGCCGGTGGTGCCGAGTCGTTGTCTGACATCCCGATCCTGGTCTCCAAGCCGTTGCGGGACCGCCTGGTAGCCGCGTCCAAGGCGCGGTCCCTCCGCGCCCGCATGAAGGCCTTCTCCGGCTTCCGACCCTCGGAGCTGGCTCCGACCACCCCGGCGATCGCCGAGCCGTCGACCGGAGAAACCATGGGCGAGAGCGCGGAGCGGATGGCCAAGGAGAACGGGATCAGCCGGGAAGACCAGGATCGGTGGGCGCTCCGATCGCACCAGCTCGCGGCCCAGGGGACATCGGATGGACGGCTGACGGCGGAGATCGTGCCGGTGTACCTGTCACCCGGCTACGAGACCGTGGCGGAGAGAGACAACGGGATTCGCGAGGACACGACCCTGGAAAAGCTTGCGTCGTTGCCACCCGTCTTCGACCGCAAGTACGGCAGCGTAACGGCCGGGAGCGCATCGCCCCTTACGGACGGGGGCTCCGCTGTCCTGCTCATGAGCGAGGAGCGGGCCCGGGCGGAAGGTCGGGAGCCGCTCGGGTATATCCGGGGCTGGGCCTATGCGGCCCTGGCACCAGCCGACCAGCTCCTCCAGGGCCCTGCTTTCGCTGTGCCCCTCGCTCTGGACCGTGCGGGTGTGACCATGCAGGATATCGACTTGTGGGAGATACACGAGGCCTTCGCCGCCCAGGTCCTGTCGAACTTGCAGTGGCTGGACTCGGACACGTTCGCCCGCGAGCGGCTCGGGCGCGCGAGCAAGGTCGGCATCCTGCCGGAGGACCGGATCAACGTGATGGGCGGAAGCATCGCCATCGGTCACCCTTTCGGCGCCACGGGCGCCCGCCTGACCATTACGCTCCTCAACGAGATGAAGCGGCGTGGCCTCGGTCTGGGCCTGATCTCGGTCTGCGCTGCTGGAGCCCTGGGATTCGCCATGGTGGTGGAGCGGACCTGACCCGATCAATCACCCTCAATCGGACCCGTCCGGGTTCACCCGACGGAAGGTCCTCCAGGCGATGAGAGCGCGGCGTGGGCCGTGCCCCGGTCCCCAGGACCCGTCGGCCTGCTGCGATGCGATGAGGAGACGGGCGCCGTGCCACAGCGCCCGCCGGGTACGGTCCGGCGCTATTCCGGCGTCCACCGCGGCTCCGATCACCTCGAGCGCCTGGAACGCGTCGGTCTCTACCCAGCTTCCGTCCCCTCTCTGCTTGCCTCCCACCAGGCGGAGTCCCCATTCGGCCATGGCCGTGTCTTCCTCCACCGTCGAGCCGATCAGGGCGTGAATGGCGGCGAGGAGCGCCCCGGTGGACAGGTCCGGCAGCGTCGGCCCCTCGCCCCACACCCGGACGAGGCGGCGCAGGGCGGATAGGTGGAGCTGGTTGTCGCGCCCCGTGATGCCCCACATCATGGTGCAACGCAGCGCCGTCGTCGACGCCACCAGCCGGACCTCCGAATCGCTGACCAGCCTCGCGCCGCACCGCAGGCGCGCCTCCGGGAAAGGGACTTCGGGCGGGCCGGGGGAAAAGAACCCGCCGATGGCGTGGTGACAAAGCGCCACGCTGTGTCGTTCCGGCGAGCACCCGTCCGCCCACGTCCCCGCAGCGCTACGACGCGAGCGCAGCCAGTCATGGGCCCTGCCGATCCCCGGGTCCTGTTCGGTCAGGCCCGCTGCTTTGCGAAGCTCCTGGATGGTCAACAACGATTCGGCGGTTCGAAGCAGATCCCCGTCCCATCCACCGGTAGAGTCCTGCTGGTGGATGATTCGACCAATCCAGCGGCGGGCCCCATCGGATGGCCCGGCGCTTCCCGCCTCGTGCGCAACGATTGCCGTCTCGGGCGAGTCCTGATCGGCGAGCCACCCCTCGCAGGCCGCGAGCGCCCGCTCGATCGATGCGGCCGTCACGCCAGGAACCTGCGGATGAAGACCGAGAGCACCCGGTGGGCCTGCTCGATTTCGGAGATCTCGACGGACTCGTCGGCGGAATGGGCATCCTCGATGCGCCCCGGTCCGAAGGTCAGCGCCGGGGTCCCGGACCCATTAAAGAGCGCCGCCTCGTCCCAGGCGGTCATGCCCGCGATACGCACGTCCTGGCCGGCTTCCTCGAGGGCCGAAGCCATGGCCTGCACGAGCGGGTGGCTGTCGGGAATCTCGCTGCCCTCATGGTGCACCAGGACCTCGACCTCCGCGTCCAGCGATGCGATGTCCGACCGGAGCTGCGCCAACAGGAACTCAACCTCCGCGGCGATCGCCGCGACCGTCTCGCCAGGCAGGGTGCGGCGCTCCAGCACCAGCCGGCACGCGGACGGGTACACGGACGCCGCGGTGCCACCGTCGATGGTGCCGGCGTGGATGGACCCGTACCCGAGGAGCGGGTGGGGATCCCGCACCGCCAGCGCGCCCTCGATCTCATCCAACCGCGAGAGGAAGAGGCCGGCATGACGGATCGCGTCGACGCCTCGATCCGGCCGGGACCCGTGGGCGGCCTGCCCCTTGAATCGGACCTCCAGCCACACGAAGCCCTTGTGTGCCGGCATGATCGCCAGCCCCGTCGGCTCGCACACGATCGCGGCGTCCGCCTTCAATCCCTCGGCGATCAGACGCCGCGCCCCCTCCGCACGATCCTCTTCATCGGCGGTCAGCGCCACGATCAGCGTGCCGGGGACCCCGTCCGCGGCGGCGTCCCGGGCTGCCGCGAGCACCGCGGCCACGCCGCCCTTCATGTCGCACGCGCCGCGGCCCCAGATTCGACCGTCCCGGATGTCAGCTTCGAACGGAGGGATGCGCATTCCCGCAACGCCCACCGTATCCAGATGGCCGTTGAGGACCAGCGACGGCCCGGCGCCTCCCCCGAGCCTGGCCACGACGTTCGGTCGACCTGCCGGTGACTCCACCGTTCTTACGTCGAAGCCCCAGCCCACGAGCCATTCTGCGACAAGTCTTGCAATCTGCGCCTCGCCGTCCCCCCCCGCGAGAGCGGGATTGACCGAGGGCGTGGCGACCAACGCTCGCGCCATGGAGACGACATCGACGGAGCCCAGGGTCGCGTTCCGCAGCTCACTCATGATCGAAGGGCCCAATGGGGCACCGATCTTGCCAAACCCCCACGCGCAGACAACCCTCGACCGGGAGGAACCATTCGCACCATCAGTGTCAGTCTGTTGGCCGTCGCGGCCGTCGCTGCCAGCGTCCTTCTGAGCAAGACGCGGCACGCCCCAGCCGTACCCGAGCCCGAACAGCACCGCACCGTCCAGGGCGAAGCCTCGCTCGCAGCGCTCCGAGCGGCCGGCTTCTAACCCATGGCGCTGGGGCACGGACTGTTCCACCGTGCTACAGTGACGTGACACGGGCCGGAACGTTTCGCGGCCCGTCTACTCGAAGTGCGCGCTGTTCTTTTCGATGTAATTCGTCCACTCGGGCGGAACGTCCGTGTCAGGGAATATGGCCGTCACGGGACACTCCGGCTCGCACGCACCACAGTCGATGCACTCATCCGGGTGGATATAGTACTGGTCCTCACCCTCGTAGATGCAGTCGACGGGGCAGACCTCGACGCAACTGGCGTCCTTGGTGCCGATGCAGGGCTCGGTGATCACGTATGGCATTCAGATTCCTCCGACCTGGTTCCGTGTCGCGAGCGAAAAGGTGCACGGCCGCCTGCACCCGTGCAAGGTGTCCCGGACCCGGTGTCAGTCATCCAGGAAACGTTCCCGGAAGGTAGTGCACCACCAGTCGATGCGGCCAGCCATGGCCGCGTCGGTTCGGTGCGCGACGGGCGCATACGTCCCGCAGGTCGCCGCATGGTATTGCGCCCACTCGTCCCGCCCCCTCAGGTGCAGGTGGCGCGCGTGGTCGAGGCGCTCAGCGATCGCGACGAGGCGCGCGTCCATCGACGCTCCCACCAGCCGCTCCGCGAGGGTATCCTCCATCGGGCCAAAGTTGGCGATCTCGGAAACGATGGCGTGCACGCGCGAGCCCAGCCGCTCCAGATCGGCCGCGGACACGGCGAACCCTGGGGACCGTGTCTCGGTGACCAGGGCGGCTGCGATCACGGCGGCGTCCTCGATACGTGCATCATCCATGAGTATGAGTGCGGTGCGGGACGGATGCAGGTAGTCGGGATGGTGGTCGCCGACGCCGGCGGCGAACCGGGGCTCCATACCCAGATCGAAGGCCCTTAGGAGAAGCTCCGCATCGGTGCCCGTGATACCCCGTCCGCCGGCCGTGCGGGTCAGGCGCCGCTTCATTGCCTCGGCCCGCAGGCCGTCCGTCATGGCTCGGCCCGCCAGGGTATCTCCGCCGAACCGGCGTCCTCGTTCGCGGCTCGTGCAAGCTCGAAAAGCAAGTCCGACAATCGATTGAGGAACTTGATGATGTCCGGGTCCACCGGCTCAGCGCGAGCGAGCGTGACCACCGATCGCTCCGCCCGGCGGCACACGGTCCGGGCAAGATGGATGGCCGCGCCGGCTTCGGATCCGCCAGGCAGGATGAAGTAGGACAGGGGGCCGACGCGCGCCTCCACCTCGTCGATCCACCGTTCGAATTCGTCCGGCCTCGATCGCGGGAGGTCGGGCAGATGAGGGCGGCTCCTCGCGCGTTCCGGTGTGGCCAGGTGGGCGCCGATGGCAAACAGGTCGCGCTGGATGCCGAGCAGGCGATCCCGTAGTTCCCCGTCTCCGAGGCGCGTGATGGCCCAACCCAGGGTCGCGTTGAGCTCGTCCACATCGCCGTACGCGGCTACCCGCGCGGCATCCTTCGGCACCCGACCCCCGCCGAACAGGCCCGTCTCGCCCGTATCGCCGGTCCGCGTATAGATCCGATTCATGCCGATGCCTTTCGATCCGCCGTGCACGACTCGATGATCGCCAGGGACCCTGCCCCCGCATCGAGGCGCGCCAGGGTTCCAAGGGGGAGGGTCCAGTTGTGCGCCCCGTGTCCGAACGGCAGCCCCAGGACGACCGGCACGCCCATCGGGCTCAGCAGATCCCACAGAAGGCTCTGCAGGGACGCCTCCTCGCGGGCATCGACCGTCCGGAGCGCCTCGTCCATCTCGGTGAATTGACCGACGGCCACACCGGCGATCCCATCCAGCACCCCCGCCAGGCGCAGCTGCATGAGCATCCGATCGATCCGATACAGACGTTCTCCCACATCCTCGAAGAAGAGGATGGCGCCCCGCGTATCGGGTTGGTAGGGGGTGCCGCAAACCGCGGCGAGCATGGCGAGGTTGCCCCCGACGAGGGGCCCTTCGGCGATCCCCGGCACCACCGCCAGCGGCGAGGTGTCGGCGGGCATGGGCAACGTTCCTGGAGGGCCTACACCCATCACCACGGATCGGAACGCGGCTTCACTCTCTCGCGGGAAGTGCTCGAAGCCTGCATGCGGCCCATGGAACGAGGAGATCCCGTGACGCAGCAGCGCCAGGTGGATGGCCGTGTTGTCGCTGAACCCGATAAAGGGCCGCGGCCGGTCACGTAGCCCGGCCAGGTCGACGTGCTGGAGCGTTCGCAGCGTTCCGTACCCCCCACGGACCGCCCAGATCGCTGCAACATCACCGTCGATCGCCGCCTGGAGATCGGCCGCACGGTGTGCGTCCGTGCCCGCCAGGTAGCCGGCCCGCTCGCGGAGCGCAGCGCCCGGCACGGGATCGAAGCCGAGATACGTACAACGATCCATGGCGGTGCGGATCTTGTCCTCATCGACGGGACCCGCTGGCGCCACGAGCGCCACCCGGTCCCCGGGCTGGAGCGGGAAGGGACGAATCACACGGCGAAGGTGGCACCGCCGGCGTGGCGGCGCCAGTGGCGTACGGCCGATCCCAACCGGTCAGAACAGGAGTTCAGAATACACGTCGAGTCGCCAATCCCGGGTGGGGTTCAGGCTCCTGGCCAGGTCCACGCGAAGCAACCCATCCAGGAGGCTGGCGCCGGCGCCCGCCGATACACCCGCTTGCCGGGCATGGAACTCGTCGAAGGTGCCGGCCCAGCCGGCATCCCCGAAGAGAACGAGCCTGGCGGCGGGCATTCGATTCGCGACCTCGACCCGGACGCGTCCATAGTCCTGCCCGGCGAAGGCGCCGGACGGGAAGCCCCGCAACGTCGCCGGCCCGCCGATGAACCAGTGGGACTGGAGCGGAGCGATCAATCCATGGGCATCAGCGGAGCCGAACGTCGTGCCCGCCCCCACCTCGACCACCCCGACCAGACGACCCGGCAGCGGCACACCTCCGGAGAGGGTCACACCCGGCTGGAGGAAGGCATACGTGCCTGTTTCGCCCCTGGCATCCACCCACGCGGCCCAGCGCGACCCGGCCGGGTCCAGGCCGCGGTCCCAGCCGAATCCCAGCGCAGCGCCCACCTGGTCGGCCCGGTGGGCCTCGATGTTGGGTGCGAACCGGTGCCCCTCGTTGAACACGCGCCGCAAGCTGAAATCTGTGTTGTGATCAGCTCGAGCCTGCCTCTCGGCATAGACGCGGGCGCGGAAGAAGCCCGCGCCGGATGCGGGGTCGATCAGCAGCTCCGCACCGCTGGCGCGGTAGTAGATCCCGTCATCGCGGCCGAACAGCAATGCGCCCAGCGAGTTGCGGATACCGAACGGGTGGGAGGTCGGATCGGCGCTGGCCAGCCGATGATATCCCGCCACGCGCCAATCGTGACGGAAGGTCGGAATGTCGATCCCCAGCTCCACGTTCGGGACGAGGTCCGCCGAGCCGAGCCGTCCGGTCAGATCCAGTCGCCCGCGGCCCAGTTCCAGGTCCATGCGACCGCCGGCCGACAGGCCCTCCACCCGGTTGTACCGTAGTAAGCCCCGACCCGGTTGCCATGGCAGCGTCACGACCGGCCGCTCCACGTGCCACGGCGGCGATGGGAGCGACCCTAGCCGATCACCCAGCTCCCGGATCTCCCGCGCCGGGATCAGACGGTCGCCCGCCGCGAAGATCGAACCCGGGAGGTACGGGCTGTCCACCAACTGACTGGTGTCGGCCACGACCACTCGTATGGGATACCGGTGCGTCCGGGCCTCGCCGTGCGGATCGCCGGCCAGTCGAAGGACGACAGGGGGCAGCTCCGGCAACCCGTGTCGGTCGCCCTCCACGGTATAGTCGGAATAGGTGAGCTCGATCGTGACCGGGAAGCGCAGCGGGCCGGTCTGGAGCGAGCCTTCGAATGCCATGAGCCGCGGCATCCACCACCGCATCTCCCACAGGCCGTACTCCACGGTGATGTACCGTACGTCCAACCGGACCGGCTTCAAGAACGCGGGCACGTCGCTATCGTCGTCCGAATCGAAGGCGGCATGGTCGCGATCAAAATCGAAGTCCCGTGATGGCCTGAAGACCGCCTGGACGATGCTGTGATGGTCGAGCTCGATCCAGAACGATCCGGCGACGACCCGGATGTCCGGCACTCGCGGCGTGACGCGGAGTTCCACGAGGCGAACGTCCCTGCCGTCCGGAAGTCCGATCACCGTGGTATCGCCGGTGGCATAGCGATAGAGCGACTCACCGCCCTCGACCAGCGGATGCCAGGCGAAGCCGCTGCCCGTCGGGTTTACGAAAAGCCGGTCATCGCCAGGTTCGGGGATGAAGGCCCGGCCCCAACTCTCCAGATCTTCGGGCACCCGCACACCGGCGACGGCCATCGGGATGACCTCCCGCGCGCCCACTACCTCGACGCGACTCGCGCCATCGCGACGCCAGTCCAGGACGCTGGCCGATTCCCGCCGGAAAAGGAGCCGGTCCCTACGCAGTGCCCGGATTCCTACCGAGATTCGCTGGCGCGAGATCGCCGAATAACGGAAGACCGAGGCGTCGATCACGCCTAGCTGCCTTCGAGCCAGACGGACGAGCTCCCGGGTGCCCGCATCCGCGAAAGCCGTCGCGATCGACGCCGAGTCCGCCGGGGGCAGCACCGTGTCGGCCCGGGGCGGCGCATGGACCGTGGCCGTCACGGTCTGGAGTGCAGCGAGAAGGATGGGCAGCATTTCACGGTCCCGGGAGCGAGTGGCCTCGCCTCATCGTACGCGGGACGGGGCGGTCAGGTTTCCCACGCTGGTCCACCTTTCGCATCCACCCTATGTTCAGTATCGGACCCTCACCTCGGGATGGCCATGTCCGAAGACCGACCGCACGGGGAAGCCAACCGGCTGTACTGGGAAACGGACGAGTCGGTGGCCAACATCGCCGACACCCTCGACATCTCCAGGCGCGCGCTGTATGACACCATCCAGCCACGGCCCGCGGGCGGGGTGTGCCCCGAGTGCGGCGTCATGCTGGTGTATCGCAACCGTACGGCAGCGGAGCGAGGCCGGGCCGAGTGCCCTGAATGCGAGGTCGAGATCGTGCTGGACGCCGGGCCAACCAGTGCGGATGGCGCCGAACCGCAGGTCGAGCAGCAGCGCGCGGCGCACCGGCTGTCGCCGATGAGCCGACGACCGGCGGAGAGCGCCGGCAGCGCCGCCGCCCTC
>CAYXJH010000049.1:0-14552 GCA_964465415.1 uncultured Gemmatimonadaceae bacterium | reverse complement strand
ATGTCGCCCGGATCGAGGTGGCGCCCTCGGAGCTCGATACCGCGCCCGGAGCCATCGGTCCGGAGCTCCCGTATCTCCGGGCGCTGGGGTTCGAACGGATACTCCTGGACGTGGAGGGGTATCGACGAGGTGCCCTGAACGAGGGGCTGGTCCAGCTGACGGCGGATTGATGGACGACAGCAGGGAAGGACGGCTGGCGGAGGCACGGGCGCTGCTGGCGCGCGAGCGCCTCGGTGCGCGCCTGGGCGTCGCAGGCGCGGACGACGAGATCCTGGCTGTGCGCGCGTCGCCTTCGCAGCGCGCGACGCTGGCGAGGCTGGCACCGGAGCTACGCTCGCTGGGGTTCCGCTACGTTACGATCGAGCTGGAAGCCGGCGACCCATAACGCGGGGAATCAATGAGACTGTTCGTAGCGATCAATTTCACGTCGAAGGATCGGCAGCGGATGGGTCGCGCGTCGCGGAGGATGCGCGAGGCCGAGCTACCGGTGCGCTGGGTCGACCCGGACCAGATCCACATGACGCTTAAGTTCCTGGGCGAGGTCCGACCGGAGCGGGTGGCGGCGGTACAGGCAGCCGTGGCGCGCGTGGCCGCCAAGACGCCCCCGTTCACGATGCAGATGGGCGGATCGGGAGCCTTCCCGACCACCCGCCGCCCGAAGGTGATCTGGCTGGGCGCGGAGGCATCCCCTGAGCTGCGCTGCCTCAAGCACGACCTGGAGTGGGAGCTGGCACCGCTCGGCTTCGAGCGGGAGGTTCGCGCCTTCCACCCCCACGTGACGCTGGGCCGGGCCAGAGCCGACGCTCGGGCCGGTGACTTCCGTGGCTTCGAGGAGCTGGTGGCCGCGATGGAGTTCAGGGCGGAGATCACGGTCCGGACCCTGGACCTCATGAAGAGCGCGCTTTCGGCCAAGGGTGCCCGGTACGAACGGGTGCTGGGCGCGAGGCTGGGCCAGCCGACGGCGGACACCGCGGCCCGGGCCAGCGGCTGAGGTGGCGGTGCTGCGGGGCTGCGTCGTCCGCGGGCTCGTGGTCGTGCTGATGGTGGGAGCGGCCGTATTGGCGTGGCAAAACCGCGATGACCTTCGGGCGGCCTGGGACCGGTCTCGCAGCCCGGCCACCGCCGTTTCGCCTGAGCTCGCGGCGCAGGCGGACGAGAAGCTGGCAGGGCTGAGCGAGGACCCCGGCACCCGGCGCGTAGCCCTGACGGCGACCGAGATCCAGAGCCTCATCGAATACCGCTGGGGCGGGCTGCTCCCGCCCGACATCGCGTCGCCTCGTATCGGTCTCGGCGAGGGCAGGGTCACGCTGGAGGCGAAGGTGGCCACCGCCCGGTTCGGACGCGTCGCCGAGCTGCGCGACATAGTAGCCCTGCTTCCGGACACGGCGGGGCTCCGGGCCGTCGGCAGCTTCATCCCCATGGACGATGGCCAGGTGGCGCTCGAGGTCCACGAGTTGGCCGCGGCCAGCATCCCCCTGCCTCGCCAGCTCATCCCCGCGGTGCTGGCGCGATTCCCCGGCACCCGCGAGCCTGAGCTCGCGGCGAACGCCGTCGCCATACCGCTACCGCCCGGGATCAGCACCGTTTTCGTGAGCGGGGACTCCATGGTATTCGTGGCGAATCGAGCGCGGAGCGATTGATGGCGCGGATTCTGGTCGTCGACGACGAGGAAGGCATCCGCCATGTGCTGAAGCGGGTGCTGGAATATGAGGGTCACGATGTGAAGGTCGCCGGCGGCGGCGGCGAAGCGTTGACCCTGTATGAGGACTTCTCGCCCGAGCTCACGTTCCTGGACGTCAAGATGGCGAGGATGGACGGCCTGGAGGTCCTGGGCAGGATCCGTGAACGGGATCCTGAGGCCGTGGTCGTGATGATCAGCGGTCATGGCTCCATTGAGACGGCGGTCGAGGCGACGCGACGGGGCGCGTACGATTTCCTCGAGAAGCCGCTCGATACCGACCGGATCCTGGTCACGATCCGCAACGCCCTCCAACAGCGGGGCCTGCATCAGGAAGTCTCGCGGCTGCGGGACGAGGTGGAGAGCCGGTACGAGATCGTGGGCTCCAGCTACGCGATCCGGAGCGTCCTGGATCGTATCGAGAAGGTCGGTCCGACGGACGCCCGGGTGTTGATCACCGGTGAGAACGGGAGCGGCAAGGAGCTGGTCGCTCGGGCGTTGCACCGGGTCTCGGCCCGCACGGACGCCCCGTTCGTCGAGGTGAACTGCGCCGCGATCCCCGCAGAGCTGATCGAGAGCGAGCTGTTCGGTCACGTGAAGGGCGCGTTCACGGGCGCGCACACGGACCGGACGGGGAAGTTCGAGCAGGCCGATACCGGCACGTTGTTCCTGGACGAGATCGGCGACATGAGCCTGTCGGCGCAGGCCAAGGTGTTGCGCGCGCTTCAGGACGGGGTGATCACGCGCGTGGGCAGCGAGAAGGCGATCCGTGTGCACGTCCGGGTCATCGCCGCCACAAACCAGGATCTGGAGGCCCGCATCGGGGACGGGCAGTTCCGGGAAGACCTCTACTTCCGGCTGAACGTCGTCCCCATCCACGTGCCACCGCTGCGAGACCGGCGCGATGACATCCCCATGCTCGTCCGACACTTCACGGAGCGGGCGATCGAGGAGCAGCGGCTGCCGCCTCGCCGTCTCGGTCAGGAAGCGGTCGAGCGCCTGACACGCCTGGAGTGGCCGGGCAACGTCCGTGAGCTGCGCAATACGGTCGAGCGATTGCTGATCCTGTCGCCGGGCTCCGAGGTGTCGGTGCGGGACGTGGACCGGTTGGTAAGTGGTGGCTCCCAGGAGGCCGGGTTGGCCGTCGACCTCATCCGGGCCGAGACGTTCGCCGAGTTCAAGGAACGGGCGGAGCGGGCGTACATCCTTGGAAAGCTGAGACAGCACGACTGGAACGTGAGCGAGACCGCGCGGTCCATCGACATGCCCCGCTCGAACCTGTACAAGAAGATCGAGCGGTACAACCTGGTCCGGGAGGGTCCGCGGGAATGACCGGCGCCACCGCCTGGCTGCTGCTGGTCCTCTTCTGGGGAGCGGCGGCCATGGCCGGGGGCGGCCTCCTGGCCCGTCTCGCCCGCCGCATCCACCCCTCCCTTTCGCTCAGGAGGCTCTGGCTCTTCTACACCGCGCTCCTGGGTCTGGCCGGCGCGGTCGTCCTGGCGGCGATCTGGCGTTGAGCCGGACCCTTGCCGGCGCCTCCCCGCCCGCGCAGGTTCTCCCTCCCCAGGACCACGAGAGATTCCGCCACGAGCGGCGGCAGGAGGTTGAGATGGCTGAGACGTTCCGGAACTACATCGCAGGTGAATGGACCGATCCGTCGACGGGCGACTACCACGAGAACCGAAACCCGGCCCGCTGGGACGAGGTGCTGGGCCGCTTCCCGGCGTCCGGCGCAGAGGATGTGGACCGGGCCGTGGAGTCGGCGAAGCGCGGGTTCGCCGCCTGGCGGAAGGTGCCGGCGCCACAGCGGGGCGACGCCCTCCGTCGCGTGGGGGACCTGATGAGCGCACGCAAGGAGGAGATCGCCCGCGTCATGACCCGCGAGATGGGCAAGATCCTCGACGAGACACGGGGTGACGTGCAGGAAGGGATCGACACCGCCTACTACGCGGCGTCCGAGGGTCGCCGGCTCTTCGGACACACCGTCCCCAGCGAGCTGCGCGACAAGTGGGCGATGAGCTACCGCAGGCCGATCGGCGTCTGCGGCATCATCACCCCGTTCAACTTCCCCATGGCGATACCGACCTGGAAGATCTTTCCCGCGCTGGTCTCCGGGAACTCGGTGGTGTTCAAGCCGGCCCACGACGTGCCGCACACCGCGACGCTGCTGGTCGAGATCCTCGTCGAGGCGGGGGTCCATCCCGAGGCCGTCCAGCTCGTGCACGGCAGCGGTAGCAAGGTGGGGGGCGTGCTGGTAGACCACCCCGATGTGCCCGTCCTCTCCTTCACCGGGTCGACCGGCGTCGGCTCGGCTATCGGCGAGGTATGCGGCCGGATGCACAAGCGACTGAGCCTGGAGATGGGCGGCAAGAACGCCCAGATCGTGATGCCCGACGCCAACATGGAACTCGCGCTCGAGGGCGTGCTCTGGGGCGCGTTCGGAACGACCGGCCAGCGGTGCACCGCCACCAGCCGGCTCCTGCTCCATGACGACATCCATGACCAGTTCGTCGACCGATTGGTCGAGCGGGTTCGGTCGCTGCGTCTGGGCGATGGCCTGGAGGACTCGACCGATGTCGGCCCCATGATCAAGGAGGATGCGCTGGACAACGCCGCCGATTACGTCCAGATCGCGCGGGACGCCGGCGACGAGGTCCTGGTCGGTGGGAAGAGGGCGGAAGGGGAAGGCCTCGACAACGGCTGGTTCTTCGAGCCTACGATCCTGACGGGGGTGCGCCCCGGCTCACGCTTGGCATGCGAGGAGATCTTTGGGCCCGTTCTGAGCGTTCTCCGCTTCTCGGACCTGGACGACGCCATCCGGATCAACAACGAGGTCGAGTACGGCCTCTCCAGCTCGATCTACACCGAGGATGTGCGAAGCTCGTTCGTCGCGATGATCGAACTGGACAACGGGATCACATACGTGAATGCGCCGACCATCGGTGCCGAAGCGCACCTGCCGTTCGGCGGCGTCAAGCAGACGGGGAATGGCCATCGGGAAGGCGGCTGGGAAGTCTATGACTTCTACACCGAGACCAAGGTCGTGTACGTGGATTATTCCGGTCGCCTCCAGCGGGCGCAGATCGATACGTACGACCGCGCGCCCTGACCGGCGCACCGGGAGGCTGCCAGCGGAACACTGCGGGTGTGGGCGGGGACTGGCACGGTGTACGGTGTGTCGCTATGATCCTGTTCCCGCCGAGTGCCCGGCCGGACAGGAAACCCGACACGCAGCCAATCAGACTTCGTCGTGACCGAGGATCGATCGCCGCAATCCCCTGAGGTCAACTCCGGAGCGGAGCACCGCCCCGGTCCGCGCCAGATCGCTGCGTCGGTCGGGCGCTGGACCTGGGAGTGGGTGAAGTCCCTGGCGGTGGCGTTGCTGCTCTTCCTGGTCATCCGAACGTTCGTGGTGGAGGCGTTCCGGATCCCGACGTCCAGCATGGAGGGCACGCTCCTGGTCGGCGACTTCCTCCTCGTGAACAAGGCCGTTTACGGTGCGCAGCTGCCCGGAACCCCGGTCCGGCTGCCGGCGCTCGGTGAGCCCGGTCGGGGCGATGTGGTCGTTTTCACGCCCCCCCACGAGCCGGACAAGAACTACGTGAAGCGGCTGGTCGGCATGCCGGGGGATACGTTGTCCATGCGAGACAAGGTGCTTTTCGTCAACAACGTGCCCGTTACGGAGCCCTATGCCCGACACGTCGACCCCATGGATGTGAACGACCCGGCCATGCGCTGGCAGAACGATCACCTGCTGGAGCCGGCCCACCGGCCGAACTATCGGCCGAGTCGGGACAACTGGGGGCCCGTGGTGGTGCCGGGCCAGCGCTTCTTCGTGCTCGGCGACAACCGCGATGACTCGCAGGATTCCCGCTACTGGGGCTTCGTCGAACAGGCGGCCATCAAGGGCAAGCCTCTCTTCGTCTACTATTCGTTCAACCCGCGTACCCTCCGGCACGTCCCGTGGCTCACCGAGATCCGCTGGGACCGGATCGGCGGCGCGATCGATTGAGCACCGCCTCGACGCGGTCTCGAGAGGCGCCAACGCGCTGCTCATAGATACAGGACCGGCACCTCGCCGGGCCCAAGAATCACCACGCTCGTGGGAGCACCGGATGAGCTTCACCGGCACGCGCAAGGGCAAGTACGACGAGAGCTCGCTCGACCAGTACCTCAAGGAGATCAGCGCCTACAAGCTGCTGACCCGGGACGAGGAGGTCGACCTCGCCCAGAGGATCAGAAAAGGCGAAGAGGAGGCCCTCGACCGACTCGTTCGCTCGAATCTCCGTTTCGTCGTCTCCGTGGCCAAGAAGTACCAGAACCAGGGCGTCGCGCTCTCGGACCTGATCAACGAGGGCAACCTCGGCCTGATCCGCGCCGCCCACAAGTTCGATGAGACGAAGGGCATCAAGTTCATTTCCTACGCCGTCTGGTGGATCCGCCAGGCCATCCTACAGGCGCTGGCCGAGCAGAGCCGGATCGTCCGCGTCCCGCTCAACCGTGCAGGGGCGTTGCACCGGATCGGCAAACGCTCCGCCATGCTCCTCCAGGAGCTGGGCCGCGAGCCGACCGTCGAAGAGCTCGCCGATGAGCTCGATATCTCGGAGGACGAAGTCCGCCGGACCCTCTCACTCTCCCAGACCCACCTCTCCCTCGACGCCCCCCTCACACCGGGAGAGGACAACCGACTCCTCGACTACCTGCCCGACCAGTTCGCGCCGGGCCCCGACGACGAGACCTACGATCGCGCCCTCCTCGACACCGTCGAGGAAGCCCTGGGTACCCTCAAGGAGCGTGAGGCCAAGATCCTCCGTCTCTATTTCGGCCTCGACGGGCAGGAGCCCATGACCCTCGAGGAGATCGGCTCCCTCCTGGGCATCACGCGCGAGCGCGTGCGTCAGATCAAGGAGAAGGCATTGCTCCGCTTGCGCCACGCAAGTCGCGCCCGCTTCCTCGAAACATTCATGCGGTGACGGCGACCTTGCGTTCGGGTCGAAGGCGACCCGGGAACGGAAATCCATAAGCGCGAAATCCGCGGCCGCGAATAGCCAAAGCGCGGCTTGACACTTCGCGCCCTCCAACCTATCCTTCAAAGCTGTTTCGGCTGGGGCAAACTTTGCCCGTGCACTACGAGATCCGACGAATGAAGACGTACACACCGAAAGCGACCGACATCGAGCGAAAGTGGTGGGTGGTCGATGCCGAGGACATGGTCCTGGGACGACTGGCCAGCCAGGTCGCGCAGATCCTGCGCGGCAAGCACAAGCCGATGTACTCGCCGCACCTGGACACGGGCGATTACGTGATCGTCGTCAATGCCGAGAAGGTGCGGTTGACGGGGAAGAAGGCGGAGCAGAAGACGTACTTCCGCCACACGGGGTACATGGGCGGGGACAAGCACATCCCGTTCGCCAAGATGCTGGACGAGCAGCCGGAGAAAGTGATCGAGCTTGCGGTCAAGGGGATGCTGCCGAAGAACAACCTGGGTCGCCTGATGCGGAAGAAGCTCAAGGTGTACGCGGGTTCGGATCACGCCCACGAGGCGCAGCAGCCGGAGAAACTGGAGATCTGATGGCGACGACGGTGCAACAGTACCACGGGGTCGGCCGTCGCAAGACGAGCGTCGCGCGGGTGTACCTGCGGCCGGGCCGTGGCGAGTGGATGATCAACGGTCGTCCGCTCGACGGCTATTTTCCCCGGACCTCCCACCAGCAGCACGCAGCGGAGCCGCTGGAGGCGACGGAGAATTCCGGGACATTCGACGTGAAGGTGGTGGTCCGGGGTGGCGGCAAGACGGGGCAGGCGGGGGCGATCCGCCTCGGGGTGGCCCGTGCGCTCCTCAAGCTCGATCCGGACCACCGACCCCTTCTCCGGCAGAAGGGGATGTTGACGCGCGATCCGCGGGAAGTGGAGCGGAAGAAGCCAGGCCGTCCCAAGGCGCGCAAGCGGTTCCAGTTCTCGAAACGGTAGTCGCCGCGGGCGCTACGTTCGAGAACGATTTCACACACCGGCCAGACGCGACGCCGGGGTCCCCTGCGGGGGCGGCGTCGCGGGTGAAGGCGGTGGACGTGACAACCCCGAGATACGAGAGAACGAATGGCCGTTGCACCGGAGATCAAGGACCTGTTGGAAGCTGGTGTTCATTTCGGACACCAGAGCAGCCGCTGGAACCCGAAGATGCGGAAATACATCTTCGCGGCGCGCAATGGCATTCATGTCATCGACCTTCAGAAGACGCACCGGCTCCTGCAGGAAGCGCAGGCAGCGGTGCGGTCGACGGTCACGTCGGGCAACCGTGTCTTGTTCGTGTGTACGAAGCGTCAGCTCCGGCAGATCGTCGAGCAGGAGGCGGAGCGATCCGGCTCGTTCTACGTCACCGAGCGGTGGCTGGGCGGCATGCTGACGAACTTCCAGACCATCAAGCAGCAGATCCGGCGGCTGAAGGACCTGGAGCGGGGGATCGAAGAGGGTGCCTACGAGTTCTACACGAAGAAGGAGCAGCTCCTCCTCGAGCGTGAGCGCGAGAAGCTAAACAAGTATCTGGCCGGCGTGAAGGAGATGGGTCGCCTGCCGGGTGCCATCTTCGTGGTGGACGCGCGGAAGGAGACGATCGCGCTCAAGGAGGCGAACAAGCTGGGCATCCCGGTGATCGCGATCGCGGACACCAACGCCGACCCGGACGTGATCGACTTTCCGATTCCAGGCAACGACGACGCGATCCGGTCGGTTGCGCTGATCACCGGCGCCATTGCCGACGCGATCGAGGCCGCGCGCCGCGAGATGCCGGAGGACACGGTCCGGGAAGACGAGGGTGGCGTCACCTACTCCACCGAGCTGGGTGCGCAGGAGGTGGAGGAGCGGCCGGGGGCGAAGAAGCCGAAGCGTCGCCCGAAGCGGCGCCGTCCGCGGCCGGAGGCCATCGCCCAGGTCCGGACCGGCGCAGGCGAAGAGCCGGAGCAGGCGACGACGGAGGCCGCGGACGGCGAGGAAGCGTAGCGCGTACGGTGCGCTGCGATCGGTGGTGGGAAGCGCTACAGCGCCGTGTGAGCCGCGGCCCTGCAGCGCTTTTTCATGAGTGGAAGCCAAGCAACCCTGGGAAGATGAGACGATGGCGATCAGCGCGGCAGATGTGAAGATACTTCGGGACCGGACGGGCGCGGGGATGATGGACTGCAAGAAGGCGCTCGAGGAGACGAGCGGCGACATGGAGGCGGCGATCGACCTGCTCCGCTCCCGGGGCGCCGCGAAGGCTGCGAAGCGGGCGGGCCGGGAGGCGACCGAAGGGGTGATCGCCAGCCATACGGATGTCCGCGCCGGTGTCGCGGCGCTGGTCGAGGTGAACTGCGAGACCGATTTCGTGGCGCGTACGGACGACTTCGGCTCGTTGGCGAGAGATCTGGCCGAGCATGTCGCGCGTCACGAGACGGCGATCGATGGCGATTCGGACGGTGATGGGATCATGGCCACGGGCTTCCAGGGCGGGGACACGTCGGTCTCGGATGTGATCACGGAGGTTTCGGCCAGGACGGGCGAGCGGATTGCGGTACGCAGGGTCGCCCGCTACGAGAGCCAGGGGGGTCCGCTGGGCAGCTATATCCACATGACGGGCAAGATTGGCGTGCTCGTGGAGCTGGGGGCCGGGGCGGGTGAGGATGTGGCGCGCGACGTCGCCATGCATGTGGCCGCTGCGCGGCCGCTGGCGGTGACGGCGGCGGAAGTCCCGTCGGACGTGGTGGATCGGGAGCGAGCGGTCTACGAGGAGCAGGTCCGTCAGGAAGGCAAGCCGGCCGAGATCCAGGCGAAGATCGTCGAGGGGAAGCTCAAGCGCTTCTTCAAGGAGCAGGCGCTGGTCGAGCAGCCGTTCGTGAAGGACCCAGACCGGACGGTGGGCCAGCTGGTGGGCGACGCCTCGGTCCGCCGCTTCGTACGTTTCGAGCTCGGAGACTGACGGTGGCCGACGTCAAGTACGACCGCGTCCTGCTCAAGCTCAGCGGGGAGGCGCTGGCAGGGGACCAGGGGTTCGGCATCTCAGCCCATGCCGTCGGCCGTCTGACCGACCACGTCCGGGCGGTCTACGAGATGGGGATCGCGCTGGGCGTTGTCATCGGCGGTGGCAACATCGTACGCGGGACCCAGGCGAGCGCCCAGGGCATGGACCGGGTGAACGCGGACTACATGGGGATGCTCGCTACGATCATCAACGCGCTCGCGCTACAGGACGTCCTCGAGCAGAAGGGGATCGAGACGCGGGTGATGACGGCGATCCGTATGGAGCAGCTGGCCGAGCCGTACATCCGGCGTCGCGCGTTGCGGCACCTGGACAAGGGGCGGGTCGTGCTGTTCGCCGGTGGCACCGGGAACCCGTACTTCTCGACGGACACGGCGGCGGTGCTGCGGGCCATCGAGATGGAGGCGAAGGTCCTGATCAAGGCCACGAAGGTGAAAGGCGTGTACAGCGCGGACCCGCTGAGCGAGCCGGATGCCGAGTTCTTCCCCCGGCTGTCCTTCATGGACGTGATGACTCGCGAGCTTAAAGTGATGGATGCGGCGGCGATATCGCTGTGCAAGGATAACGACCTGCCCATCATCGTGCTGGACATAGAGGAGAAAGACGCGGTCGTCAGGGCCATCGCCGGCCGTGAGGTCGGTACGCTGGTCTCCTGAAGCGGCGCCCGGTATGTTCCCACGGCTAGGTCCCAGTCGTGAACGGAGAGGTGTCGAAGTGTCAATGATCAACCAGACGCGTGAACAAATGGAGGCAGCGCTGGACGCCATGCGGCGGGAGTTCGCCAGCGTCCGGACGGGGAAGGCGTCCCCGGCGCTGCTGGACACGGTCCGGGTGGACGCGTACGGGGCCAGGACTCCCCTGAACCAGGTCGCTTCGGTGAACACGCCCGAACCGCGCCTGATCGTGATCCAGCCCTGGGACAAGTCGTTGATGGGAGAGATCGAGCGGGCGATCCGTTCGGCGGACCTGGGGCTGAACCCGTCGAACGATGGCAACGTCATCCGCGTTCCGATCCCCCCGCTGAGCGAGGAGCGCCGTCGGGACATGGTGCGTCTCCTGCACAAGCTGGCGGAGGAGGGGCGCATCAGCGTTCGCCACGCTCGCCAGGAAGCGAACAAGGAGATCAAGCGGCTCGAGGGTGCGCACGAGATCAGCGAGGACGACGCGCGACGGCAGACGGCCGAGGTCCAGGAGCTGACCGACGAGTACGTGGCCCGGATCGATGAACTCATGAAGGCGAAGGAAACGGAGATCCTGGAGGTCTGACCGTCCGTCAGCCCCGTTCTCGTCCTAGCGGTACCCGAAACCGATGGAACCCAGCGCGCTCCAGCAAGTCCGTATCGAAGGCAGGGTCCCGGACCACGTTGCGGTCATCATGGACGGCAACGGTCGCTGGGCCCGGGCCCGCGGTCTCCCGCGGTATCGGGGGCACGCAGCGGGGATGAAGTCGGTCCGGGAGGTGATCGAGGGGGCGATCGAGGCTGGCGTGCCGATCCTGACCCTTTTTGCGTTCTCCCAGGAGAACTGGCAGCGCCCGGCCCGCGAGGTGGCTGCGCTCATGACGTTGCTGCAGCAGTATGTGAAGCGGGAGCGGGAGGAGCTGCGGGCCCAGGGTGTGGCGGTTCGGGTGTATGGGGACCTGGAGCGCGTGGCCGTCGGCCCCCGGTCGGCCATCGCCGAGATCGAGGCGGCGACGCTGGGCGGGTCCCGGCTCGCATTGAACCTGATGGTCAGCTACGGGGGCCGGATGGAGATCGTTCGGGCCGCCCGCATGATCGCGGCGGACGTGGCGGCCGGCCGTATCGACGCCGCGTCCATCGATGAGCGCGCGTTCCAGCGTCGGCTCTTTACGGCCGACCTGCCGGACCCCGACCTGTTGATCCGGACCTCGGGTGAGCAGCGGATCAGCAACTTCATGCTCTGGCAGCTGGCGTACACGGAGCTGTACATCACGCCCGCGCTCTGGCCCGACTTCACGCGGGAGAACCTCTTCGAAGCGATCGTAGAGTACCAGAAGCGGGAGCGGCGTTTCGGTCGCATCGGCACCGCCTGACCCGATGGTGCAGAGCGAGCTCGGCAAGCGCGTCGCGGTTGCGGCGATCGGCATCCCGCTGGTGGTGGTGGCGCTGTACTTGGGGCGCTGGGCCATGGGCCCCATCCTCGCCCTGTTCTGCGCCGGCGCCGCGCTGGAGTTCTATCGCCTGGTCGAGCGTCGCGGCATCCGCCCGCTAAGGGTGGCGGGCGCCGCGTACGCCGCGGCGCTGATCCTGGTCGTCACGGTCCTCCCCGGCTGGCAAATGGCGTCGCCGCTGTTGTGGGCGGCAACGGTGCTCTTCGTTCTGGGCACGGCACTCATTGCGATCTGGTCGCGGGGTCCGGAGGGTCAACCGCTGCTCGCCATATCGGTGACCCTGCTGGGCGGGCTTTTGCCCGGTGCTGCGCTGGGGCACGCGATCCTCCTCCGTCATCTCCCGGTGGTGCCCAGCGGGCCAGTCTCGCCCGCGTGGCCTGCCCTCGTGGGTGTCGCGCTGGTGGCGTACGCCCTGGCCGTGACCTGGGTCACGGACTCCGCCGCGTTCTTTGCGGGCAAACGCTGGGGTAGACGGCGGCTGATCCCGAGCGTCAGCCCGGGCAAGACCGTGGTGGGTGCAGTGGCCGGGCTGGCCGGTGGCCTGCTTGCCGGATGGGTCGTTGCCCATCTCGTGCTCCGCACCTGGCTGGGTGTCCCGATCAACCCCGTGGCCGGCGCGCTGGGCGGCCTCGTGGTGAGCGCCCTCTCCCAGGTAGGCGACCTGGCCGCATCGGTATGGAAGCGTGAGGCCGGGGTCAAGGATTCCGGTACGTTCTTCCCCGGCCACGGTGGGATCATCGACCGCATGGACTCCCTCCTCTTCACCATTCCCGCGTCGTACTGGCTCTTGTGGTTCCTGCTGCCTGGACGTGGGGGGTGGTAGGCGTCGCCGTCCTCGGGTCGACGGGCTCCATCGGAAGGAGTACGCTGGCGGTCCTGGACCGGCACCGCGACCGCTTCCAGGTAGTGGCCCTGGTTGCGCGCCGCAATGACACGCTGCTGGAGGCGCAGGCGGCGCGGTTCCAGCCACGGCTGGTGGGACTGACCGAGCCGAGCGGAGAGGCACGACGCGGGTGGGTCCAGGGCAGGGAGAGCCTGATCGGGGCGGCAACGCACCCGGACGTTTCCATCGTCGTGAACGCCGTCGTGGGAGCCGCGGGGCTGGAGGCGACGCTGGCCGGGCTGGAGTCGGGCAAGCGCCTGGCCCTGGCGAACAAGGAATCGCTGGTCGCGGGCGGGCCGCTCGTGATGGAGGCGCTGCGACGAGGGGGTGGTGAGCTGGTGCCGGTGGACAGCGAGCACAGCGCGATCCTCCAGTGCCTTCCCGGTGGTGCCCCGGTGGGGGTGCGGCGACTGATCCTGACGGCATCCGGCGGAGCGTTCCGGACGTGGAGCGCGCAGGAGTTGGAGTCCGTGACGCCGCAGGACGCGCTGCGACATCCCACGTGGGACATGGGCGCCAAGATCACGGTGGACTCGGCCACGCTCGCGAACAAAGCGCTCGAGGTCATCGAGGCCCATTATCTGTTCGGGTTGCCGTATGACCGGCTGGAGACGGTCGTCCACCCGCAGTCCATCGTCCATTCCATGGTGGAGTTCGACGACGGCTCGGTCCTGTCGCAGATGGGGTTTCCGACGATGGAGCTACCGATCCTCTACGCGCTGACGCACCCCGAGCGTGTGGCGGACGGGGTCCGGCCGTTCGATCCGGTGGCGGCCGGGCCGCTGACGTTCGAGCCGATCGACCACGCGCGCTTCCCGACCTTCCGCCTCGGCGAGGAAGCGGGGCGGGCGGGCGGGGCGGCGCCGGCGGTGTACAACGCGGCGAACGAGGTGGCGGTCGCCACGTTCCTGGACGGGAAGCTCCGGTTCGTCGAGATTCCGCGGGTGATTGAACGGACCCTGGAAGCGTGCGGTGCCATGCCGCTCGATTCGCTCGAAGCGGCGCGCACCGCGGACCTGGCGGCCCGCGCCCGCGCACATGCGGTCATCGGGGAGTTGACGTGATCTCGATACTGGCGACCATCGTCATTCTGGGCGTCCTCATCTTCGTCCACGAGCTGGGCCATTTCGTAACGGCGAAATGGGCCGGCATCGAGGTGCCGCGCTTCTCGATCGGGCTGGGTCCCAAGATGGTGGGCTTCACCCGGGGCGAGACCGAGTACGTGATCGCGTGGCTGCCACTGGGCGGGTACGTCCGCATGGCCGGCATGGACGACATGGAGGCATTGGAAGGGGAGCATGATTCCGCGGCGGCCCGGGCCGCCGGCCGGACCTTCGAAGCCAAGTCCCTGCCCGTGCGAGCGGCCGTCATCTCCGCGGGCGTCATCATGAACGCCGTGTTCGCCTGGTTCCTCTACGCGGTGATCGCCATGGCCTGGGGCACCACCCCGACCTACGGCCCGGTAGTGGGGAACGTAGTCGAGGAAATGGTGCCCGCCGGAGCCGGGGCCTTGCTGGACATCCCACTTGGCGCGCGCATCCTACGGGTCAATGGCCAGCCGGTCACCGACTTCGACGACGTGCGGCAGCTCATGGCCATGGCGCGCGACACGATCCGATTGGAGTTCGCCGACTCACCGCCGTTGACAGTTCCCGTACCAAGCGCGGACATGGAGCGGGCCGAGCTGGTGAACGCGCTGGAGCCGCGCGCCGAGGTGCCGGCCGTTGTCGCGGTCGTGGCCGAGGACTCGCCCGCGGAGGCAGCCGGGCTCCGGGAGGGTGATCGGGTCGTGACGGCGGCGGGCGAGCCGATCGAGGACTGGCAGGAGCTGGTCGCCGTGCTCGCGGCCCGC